>CAYXHJ010000007.1:0-4368 GCA_964464855.1 uncultured Owenweeksia sp.
CGAAAAGCGCGCGGAACTGCGTTTCCAGAGCCGCTTGGGCGGCGAATGGACCGCACGCCCCCTCAGCTGGAACCTCAATGCAAATGCCTACCAGCGTTTGACCCTCGAAACGGGAGCTGACTTTCGTTACGACGAAATTAAGTCCAACGCCTTGGGACTGACCACCAACGACACCGCTTACTTCCCGCGGTACGGGACGGCACTCTCCAAAGGGGACAGCCGCCGGCACGGTGGTGTCTTTGCCGCCGCCAAATGGCACGGCGGGGGCACGGAAAAACAGTGGGAATTGCAAGCAGCAGGACGCATCCACTATTCGGATGCTTTCGGGATCCAATTTCTTCCCGGCGTGGAAGCCTCTGCTAAAAGTTCCTTGGAACACCGTTGGTCCGTGGCGGCCAACTACGCCACACGATTCCCTACGTTCACGGACCTGTATTATACCCTGGGCGGTGCCATCGGGAGCGCATCCTTGCAACCGGAGTACGCGTGGAACCTAGAGGCCGCACACCGGTACCAAACCTCCAGCATGCAGTGGCAGACGGCCCTGTTTGCGCGTCGGGGCCAGCAGCTCATTGATTGGGTGTCCAACATACAAGGGCAATTTATTGCCACCAACCTCCAAGAAGCAACCTATTACGGGGCGGAAACCTACCTCCAATGGCGCGCGCCGTTGCCCTTTTTTGAAATGGTCCGACTGGGCGGCGCTACCCTGTTCCATGCCGGGTCTGCACCCTCGGGCACCAACAGTACCTACGCCCTGGACTACCTGCGGTACCGCGGCGTTCTTCAAATCCAAACGACGGAGTACAAAGGGTTCAAAGCGACGCTCCGCAGCCAGCACAGCCTTCGCAACGGATCGTTCCGGCAGTCCGACGGCACCACCGCCGCGTATACCGCGCAGCACCAGACCGACCTGCGCGTATCGCAGAACATTGGGCCCAACATGACTTTGGGGGTAGACGTTTTAAACGTTTGGAATGCCGCACTCCAAGACCGCGGCGGAATTGCGCTTCCCGGTCGTTGGATCCGTGGGTCCTTTCAGCTCACCTGGTAAAAGTGCTCCCGGCCGCTCGTACCTTCGTTTCATGAACGCACACAATCCCTCCGAACCGGCTCCCGTAAAGGCGTTGCAGCAAGACGTTGATCAATGGATCCAAACCTTTGGCGTCCGTTACTTCAACGAGCTGACGAATATGGCTCAACTCACCGAGGAAGTGGGCGAGGTGGCGCGCATTATTGCGCGTCGGTACGGAGAGCAGAGCGAGAAGGAGTCGGACAAAAACAAGGATTTGGGCGAGGAATTGGCCGACGTGCTTTTTGTGGTACTCTGTCTGGCCAACCAAACGGGTACAGACCTTCAAGCGGCGTACGACCGGCGCATGGAGGCCAAGGGGGCGCGAGACAAAGACCGCCACGCCAACAACCCCAAATTAAAGGCGTAAATACTCGGGCGCGCTTCGCGCGCAATTACTCTTTTTGGCGCGTGTCCAACCAAACCGTGACGGGGCCGTCGTTGACCAACTCCACGTGCATGTCTGCGCCAAAAACACCGCTTTTTACGGGAACCTCGGCCACATTCCCAAGCTGCTCCAAAAAGGACTCGTACAACGGGATGGCTTGGGCGGGAGGAGCAGCGCGGTAAAAACTGGGGCGGTTGCCTTTTTTGGTGGAGGCGTGTAAGGTGAATTGACTCACCACCAAAAACGAACCGTCCACTTCTTGGATGGAGGCATTGATGGCTCCGGAAGCGTCTCCAAACAGGCGCATAAGCGCCAATTTGCGGGCACCGTAGGCAACATCTTCTTCCGTATCCGCTGCCTCAAACCCCACCAACACCAGGAGACCGCGCTGAATTTGGGCGTGGATGCGTCCGTCGATGTGTACGGCAGCACGGGAAACTCGTTGGATCAATAGTCGCACAGCCGACGTCAAATTTTATAGGCGTCTTGCCGGTAGGGATCGTCGTCGTCTACCCCTTGAAGCATGCTGAGGTAGGACCGGTATCGGGTGGGCGCCAATTTATGTGCCTCCACGGCATCACGTACCGCGCATCCGGGCTCCTCTGTGTGGCTGCAGTCGCTGAATCTACACTGGGAGCGGAGGGCAAAAATCTCGGGGAAATAATCACCAATCTCGCTGGCCTCCATGGACACGATGCCAAAACCCCGAATTCCAGGGGTGTCGATCAAATCAATGTTGCCCGCCATCCGGTGCATTTCGGCGAAGGTAGTGGTGTGTTGGCCCTGACCGTGGGCCGCACTGACCGACTGGGTGCGCAAAGACAAACTGGGATCCAAGGCATTGGCCAAGGAGCTTTTTCCAACCCCCGAATGCCCGCTGAACAGCGTTACTTTGTTGGAAAGCAGGGCGCGCAATTCTTCCAATCCTTCCCCCGTGAGGGCCGACGTCCGCAGGGTTCGGTACCCGGCCGCCCCGTAAGCCGCCTCTCGGTACTCCAATTCGTCGCGATCTACCTCAGACAGCGCGTCCATTTTGTTGAACACCAACACCGCGGGCACGCTGTAGGCTTCCGCCGTAGCGAGGAATCGATCGATGAACCCAAATAGGGTTTTGGGCTCCGAAACCGTGGTCACCAAAACAGCTTGATCCAAATTCGCAGCAATCACTTGTGTTTTGTGCGATAAATTGACGCTTTTCCGCAAAATGTAGTTCTTCCGGTCGTGCAACGCCACGATCACCGCTTGCTCCGCACCTTCGTCTTCCAATTCCACGCGATCGCCCACCGCCACGAAACTGGTGCTTTTGCTGCCCTTCAGGCGCAACTGACCGCGCAAACGGCACGCGCGTTCGGTGCCGTCGTCCAGACGAACTTGAAACCAACTTCCGGTTGCTTTTACGACCGTTCCGGGAAATGTAGCGGTTGCGCTCATGCGGCAAAGGTAGCAACACGTACCTTTGCGAAAAGACTTGATTCCGTGTCCATCCGCGTTTCCAACCTAACCAAACTCTACGGCGAACAAAAAGCGCTGGACGCCGTCTCTTTTGAACTGCCGGACCGCCAAATTGTAGGCCTCTTGGGGCCCAACGGAGCCGGCAAAAGCACGTTGATGAAAATTCTGACCGGGTATTTACCGGCCAGCGACGGAAATGCCCAGGTGTGCGGTTTGGAGGTTGGTACCGACGCCTTGGACGTCAAGCAAAAAGTCGGCTACCTCCCGGAACACAATCCGCTCTACACAGACCTCTACATTGCCGAGTACCTGCACTTTGTGGCCGGCCTTTACGGCGCACCCGCCGAACGCGTGGAGGAAATGATTGTACAAACGGGTTTGACCCCGGAGCGCCACAAGACCATTGGGCAGCTGTCCAAGGGCTACCGTCAGCGCGTGGGCTTGGCTGCGGCCCTGCTCCACGACCCCGAGGTGCTCATCTTGGATGAACCTACCACCGGGTTGGATCCCAATCAGTTGGTGGAAATCCGCGCCCTCATCAAATGCGTAGGACAGTCCAAAACGGTGGTGCTGTCCACCCACATCTTGCAAGAAGTAGAGCACCTCTGCGACCGCGTCTTGATCATCCACCACGGACGCATTGTGCGCGACGCACAACTCGCTGAACTCCAAGCCGAAGGCGGTTTGGAAAAGGCGTTTCGCAACGCCACACGCGTCGGCTAAACAAACAACTGCAACCCGCTGAGGATGGCCCTTGCTCCTCAAATACGGTTTTCGCCCAATAAACAACAAATCGCTGCCCGTACCGCATAAAAAAGGGCTGCCCCAACCGGAGCAGCCCTCGTTTATTGGGGACCCAATGAATTACATCATTCCGTCCATGCCGCCGCCCATTGGAGGCATTGGCTTGTCTTCCTTCGGAAGTTCGGTGATCGTGGCTTCCGTGGTCAACAACAGCGCAGATACCGACGCGGCGTTTTCCAAAGCCACACGAGCCACCTTGGTGGGGTCGATGATGCCGGCAGCGTACATGTCGCAGTACTCGTCCGTCTTGGCGTTGAAACCAAAAGCGCCCGTACCTTCCTTGACCTTCGCTACCACCACAGAACCTTCCAATCCTGCATTGGCCACAATCTGGCGCAACGGCTCTTCAATGGCGCGGGCCACAATCTTGATGCCCGTAGTCTCGTCGTCCACGCGGTCCTTCTTCTCCTTCATCTCCACTTCGGAAGCGGCACCCACGTACAGCACGGCAACACCACCGGCCAACTTGGCCAAGCGCTCCTGAAGCTTCTCGCGGTCGTAGTCCGACGTCGTTGTTTCGATTTGGGCTTTGATTTGGTGCACACGCGCCTTGATGTCGTCGGCGCTGCCGGCTCCGTTCACAATCGTCGTGTTGTCCTTGTCGATGGTCACCTTCTCTGCAGTGCCCAACATTTCAACGGTGGCATTCTCC
>CAYXHJ010000007.1:4378-20298 GCA_964464855.1 uncultured Owenweeksia sp.
AAGATGGCGATGTCTTCCAACATGGCCTTACGGCGATCGCCAAAGCCCGGCGCCTTCACGGCTGCCACGCGCAGGGCACCGCGGATTTTGTTCACCACCAAGGTCGCCAGTGCTTCCCCGTCCACGTCTTCGGCGATGATCACCAAAGGACGGCCGGACTGAGCCACGGGCTCCAGCACAGGAAGAATTTCCTTCATGCTGGACACCTTCTTGTCGTAGATCAAGATGTACGGACGGTCGATTTCAGCCACCATCTTCTCCGTGTTCGTCACGAAGTACGGAGACAAATAGCCGCGGTCGAACTGCATGCCCTCTACTACGTCCACATAGGTGTCCGTGCCTTTGGCCTCTTCCACCGTGATTACGCCTTCCTTCTTGACTTTCGCCATCGCTTCCGCAATCAACTTGCCGATCGACGGATCGTTGTTGGCGGAAATGGTGGCCACCTGCTCCACTTTTTCGTTGTTGTCGCCAACCTCCTGAGAGATTTTGCGCAACTCGCCCACAACCGCCGTTACGGCCTTGTCAATACCGCGCTTGAGGTCCATGGGATTGGCACCCGCCGCCACGTTTTTCAAACCGTGGTTGATGATGGCCTGAGCCAAAACGGTTGCGGTAGTGGTGCCGTCTCCGGCGATGTCAGCCGTTTTGCTGGCCACCTCTTTCACCATCTGAGCACCCAAGTTTTGGATTTTGTCCGACAACTCAATTTCTTTCGCCACCGTCACCCCGTCTTTGGTCACGTGCGGTGCTCCAAATGCTTTTTCAATGACTACGTTGCGTCCCTTGGGGCCCAAGGTTACTTTTACTGCATTCGCCAATGCGTCCACGCCCTTGCGCAGGCCGTCGCGTGCAGAAACGTCGAAGGTTACTTCTTTTGCTGCCATTTTGATTTACTTTTTATAAGGGATTCGTTGATTAGATGATGGCCAAAATGTCGGACTCGCGCATGATCATCAAGTCGCGTCCTTCGTATTTCAATTCAGTACCGGCGTACTTTCCGTACAGTACCATGTCGCCTACCTTCACGGTCATGGGCTCGTCCTTTTTGCCGTCGCCAGCGGCAACTACTTTACCGCGTTGGGGCTTTTCCTGAGCAGTGTCTGGAATGATCAGTCCCGACGCAGTTACGGTTTCAGCAGCAGCCGGCTCAACGATTACGCGGTCGGCCAAAGGGCGGATGTTGATATCAGCCATTGTGTATGAATTTATAGGTTAGTTGTTGTCGGTCGCACCGGTGCGACGCCAGTACCAAAGCACATCCCGTGCCACAGGCCCTGCCGGTTGCGCCGTCGGAAAAAACGTCAAAAAAAAAGCCACCCCAGTGACAGGGTGGCAGTTTTTACGTGACAAAATTTCACTTATTCTCCTGCAGGAGCGCTTTCCGGCATGCCGGAAGCTCCACCGTTCGCGGGAGCCGGTTGCTGTGCAGGAACTCCCGCATTGGCGTCAATTTGCTCATTAACTGCAGATTCGGGCAATGCCTCGCTGGTGTTGCCGCCTTGCATCATGTTGATCAACAGAACCAATACCAACAAAGCGCCGGCAAAGCCCCACGTTAATTTGTCCAAAAACTCCGTGGTACGGCGAACGCCGCCCATCATGTTGGGAGTAGAACCAAAAGAGGATCCCAGTCCGCCGCCTTTGGGGCTTTGTACCAGTACCACCAAAACCAACAGCAAAGCGCTGATGATAATTAAGATAGAAAGAATGCCGTTCATGGTTTCTTGTTTCGTTGCTTCAATCGAATTTCTAAAATCTGGGCTGCAAATATCGCACTTTTATCCGGGTATTTCAACCTAAGAATTTCGTAGGCTTGAACAGCCTTGTCAAAAGCCCCTTGCTGTACGTAAACCTGGGCCAATGTTTCGGTCATGAAGACCGGGTCTCCACCCAAGCTGGACGCACTCAAATCCGGAAGCGGTATCGGTGCTTGGGCTCCTTGGCCGGGGGTCGCTGTTGGCCGAACGGGTGCTTCGCGCTCCAAAAACTTGTCAATCAAGGCATCCGCCACCGGTTTGGGAACGGTCGGAGCAATAAGGGCCGACTCCAGCTCCAACGGCCCCGCAGTGTCTTCTGCCGGAATTGAAGGAGGCTCTGGAGTTTCTACAGGTGTCTTTTGTGCCGCACTACCCAACGATTGCTCGGCAAGCCACCGCGCGAAGGGAGATAATTCGCTGTTCCCAGCACCTTCTGAACTCGACGGTTCCGAAGGTAGTGGAACTTCTATTTTGCCAAACGATGCCTCTACCAATGAAGTTTGGGGTTCAACCGAAGGGGCAGGTTCCTCAACGGGTGTCACACTGGCTTCAACCGAGGGCGCAGTCACGTGAAGGGAGGGCGCTGCGGTTGGCTGCTGCGGAGCCGGAACCGCTGGTGCTTGGCGCTCCGTTGAAGATGTAGGTTCAGACACTGCAGAGCCGTGCAACTTTGCAGAAAGAGCACGAGAACGCAAAATGGCTTCCCGCACTTTCTCCGGTAAATGCGCCAAATCGGATCCCGGTGTGGTAATTTTCGTCGGGGCAACGGTTCCACCGTGCGGCGCCTGCGCCATCTCCGGTAAAATGTCCGCAGCCGATTGCGTTGCTGGCGTCCCAAATGATGGCGTTGAATTGGGCACAGAAACCGCCGGAGCCGACGCGGAAACGGCTGGGGGCGTAACAGGAACCGCTGAAACGACGGGCACTTCGGGTGCCACGGCATGGACCTCCAATGGCGTTTGGTCCACGGGGACGGCAAACCCTTCCATCCAAGACATTAAAGCGCGGCGATCGGGCGAAACAGCGGCGGCCTTTCGCAATGCCTGGGGCGCCAAATAATGTCCCTCGTTCTTCAACGCCCGTGCATACAGAGCGTGCAACGGTGCCGAATAAGGGTATTCCTCAACTGCTTGTTTCAGCCAAGCAATGTCGGACGCACCCAGAGATTCGGGGCGTTTCAAACCTTGGTACCAATCTTTGCTGTTCATTACCAATTGACCAAAGCTCTACTGAAAATCTTCTCCGCCAATTCCCGGCACATATCGTCCATCAATCCATTCTCCACCGAACTCAACTCTTGAGTTGAAGGGAAATCGCGCGTAGCGGTAAAACGTTGAGAAAAATTCCGTTTGGAATCCGTGTGATTCTCCAGTTGTACCTCCACCACTAAGGTCAATCGAGACAATGCTACGGTCTCGTTCGCCGTAGGCGCCTGGGGCGCAACAGAATAACCCACAATCGCTCCGCGAAACACCAAATCCGCATCACGGGGCGCCAAAGAAAGGGTGCTTTGCTGCACCAACGTGGTTCGCAACTGCTCGGTAAAGGTTTGGGACAGCCGTGGATTCACCAGTTCAGCATTGTTGGGAAATACATCTACCTGAACGGTTTTTGCGGCTCCAGCGTCGCTGCCGGAAAACGAATAGGTCACTCCGCAGGCCGTGAGCAATATGCAAATCCCAACCAAGACCGTAGCCCCAGCCGTTCGGAAATAGCGAAGGACAAATGACGTCATTTACAAGTCCAATTGCTTGATTTTACGGTACAAGGTACGCTCGGAAATACCCAGCTCCGCCGCAGCCTCCTTACGTCGGCCCTTGTGACGCTCCAAAGCTTTGCGAACCATATCCGCCTCCAAATCGTGCAAACTCAAGAGACCGTCGGACTCTTCCTCCGCATCCTCAACGGCATCGATGTACCGCTCGTTGGGTGCCAAGCGCTCCACAGGCTCCATGGGGACAGCACTCAAGGGGCTCAATGTGGAAATGCTACCGGCGGCCGCCATGGGCCGTCCCACGGCAGTACTGGCCGCGGAGTCTGGATCCAGGGCACCACCTGCTAAGTTATTGACCATTTGGCGCAAATTGTTCAAATCGTTGCGCATGTCAAACAAAACCTTGTACAGAATTTCGCGCTCCGTATTGAATTCACTTTGAGACAAAGGAGAATCGGCATTGCGCGCCGGCAATTTGGTTTGAGCAATTTCCGGGATGTAGTTGAGCAACGTTTCCGCCGACACTTCACGATCCGTTTCCACCACGCTCAACTGCTCCGCCAAGTTGCGCAGTTGGCGTATGTTGCCCGGCCACCGGTATTGCTCCAAAGCGTGCACCGCATCGGGCGCCAACCGAACCGCTGGCAGGCGGTACTTCTGGGAAAAATCTTGGGCAAATTTGCGGAACAACAAATGAATGTCCTCCCGACGCTCCCGAAGTGGGGGCAGTTGAATCTCTACGGTATTGAGTCGGTAGTATAAGTCCTCCCGAAATTTATTCCGTTCGATTGCTGAAAACATGTTGACGTTGGTGGCTCCCACTACGCGTACTTGCGTGGATTGCGGCTTGGAGCTGCCCACGCGAATAAATTCCCCGGTCTCCAAGACCCGAAGCAACCGCACTTGCGTCCCCAGGGGCAACTCCCCTACCTCGTCCAAGAAAATGGTGCCGCCGTCGGCCTCTTCAAAATAGCCCTTTCGTGCGCCCGTGGCACCCGTAAAAGACCCCTTCTCGTGACCAAACAATTCGGAATCAATGGTTCCCTCTGGAATCGCTCCGCAGTTTACAGCCACCAAAGGCTTGTGCTTCCGGTGGCTCAGCCCGTGGATAATTTTGGGTATGGCTTCTTTTCCCACCCCACTTTCGCCGGTGACCAAGACGCTGATGTCCGTGGCCGCTACTTGGATGGCCTTGAAGATCGCGCGGTCCAACGCCGCAGACTGACCCACAATGCCGAACCGCTGTTTTGCCTCTTGAACCGTCATGGTTTAAAAAGTATAGGTCAACCGAAGGGGGGTTCCGGTGTAAATGCGCGTTCCAGACAACACGTTGATCACAAAGTCTTTCTGCGAAACAATTTCCATCTTCGCCGCATCCGGAAGCGCCTTCTTGAACACAATAAAAGGCACCATTCCCGTGTATTGGCCGTTCCAAATTTCTTTGCCCGACGCGTTATACACCCGCACCACAAAGGGCGTAAAGAGGTTCTCTACGCAACGATTTTCCTTTTTTTGCGCCACGCACAACGTAAACGCACCGTCTTCCCGTACAGTTTCCTCCGATACCTGTAGCGTCAAATTGGAATCGTACCATTTTCCATCTTGCCCTCGGGTTTGCGCCCCAGCAGACACACTGCAGAGCACCAGAAATGCGCCAATCAATAATCTACTTTTCATTGCTCACCATCGGTTAAGGATTCGCCCAACAGGGTTGCAGGCGTGCATCGATCTACCCGAACCTGCACAAAGTCTCCGGGCTTGTGGTCCTTTTTGGGAAACACCACCACCGTATTCTGCGTGGTTCGTCCAAACAAGTCTTCGTTTGATTTCTTGGAAGTACCTTCCACCAAAACCTCAACTACTTGTCCCACGTACGCCTGGTTGCGCTCCAGCGAATGTTGCTGTTGCCGCTCAATGATTTCCGCCAAACGACGTTTTTTCACTTCCAAAGGAATGTCGTCCACTAATTTGCGTGCGGCATAGGTATTGGGGCGTTCCGAGTAAAAGAACATGAACCCAAAGTCGTACTTTACATAGTCCATGAGGCTGAGCGTCTCCGCATGGTCTTCCTCCGTTTCGCCCGGGAATCCAGCGATCAAGTCTTGCGAAATGCCGCAACCGGGAATGATGGTGCGGATGCGATCGATCAGGGCCAGGTATTCCTCGCGGTTGTGCCCCCGATTCATGGCCTTCAAAATCCGGCTGGACCCGCTTTGGACGGGCAAATGGATGTACTTGCAAATGTTCTCGTGCGCCGCAATGGCCCGCAACACGTCGTCGGACATGTCCTGCGGGTTGCTCGTGGAGAAGCGGATGCGCATCTGGGGCACGGCCGTGGCCACTTGGTGCAGCAAATCCGCAAAACGCACGGCGGACGCCTGGGCCATGGCGCTGGCTTTTTCAAAATCCTTCTTCAATCCGCCCCCGTACCACAAATACGAATCGACGTTCTGACCCAATAGGGTAACCTCTTTGTATCCCTTTTCCCAAAGACCGCGTACTTCGTCCACAATCGTTTGCGGATTTCGGCTGCGCTCGCGTCCGCGGGTAAATGGAACCACGCAGAACGTGCACATGTTATCGCAACCGCGGGTAATGGACACAAAAGCGCTGACTCCGTTACCCCCCAATCGAACGGGTTCAATATCGTCGTAGGTTTCTTCCTTGGACAGTAAGACATTCACCGCCTTGCGGCCGCCGTCCAACTCTTCCAACAAATTGGGTAGGTCGCGGTAGGCATCCGGCCCCACCACCAAGTCCACCAACTTTTCTTCTTCAAAAAACTTCTCGCGGACGCGTTCGGCCATACACCCCAATACACCGACCTTCAATTCCGGGTTTTTGGCCTTGATGGTGTTGAACTGGTCCAATCGCTTGCGCACGGTCTGCTCCGCCTTGTCCCGAATGGAGCAGGTGTTGAGCAATACCAAATCAGCTTCTTCCGGCTTGTTGGTGGTCTCGTACCCTTCTTTTTGAAGTAAAGAAGCTACAATTTCACTGTCTGAAAAATTCATTTGACAGCCGTAGCTCTCCAGGTACAATTTCTTCCTTCCGGTGGTGCCCTCCAACACCAGGGCTTCGCCCTGGCGTGTTTCGTCGTGTTGTTCCGTTGTATTCATGGTTTGCACCCCAAAGGTACATGAATCGTGCCACGGTGACAAAATGGCAGGTTGACGACAAACGTTTATCCGAAAATCCTGCCTTTACTTTGTGGTTCTAAACCTCCACCATGCCGCGCAACTTAGTCATCGTCGAATCACCCGCCAAAGCCAAGACCATCGAACAGTACTTGGGATCGGACTTCCGTGTGGTTTCCAGTTTCGGTCACATTCGGGACCTTCCGGAACGAACGTTGGGGGTGGACGTTGAAAAAGGTTTTGTACCGCAGTACACCGTAAGTGCGGAAAAAAAGGACGTGGTAACCAAATTAAAAAAAGAGGCCGCAGCCGCAGAGACCGTCTGGTTGGCGTCCGATGAGGACCGCGAGGGAGAAGCCATCTCTTGGCACTTGGCGGAGGTCTTGGGCTTGAATCCATCCACTACCAAACGCATTGTTTTCCACGAAATCACCAAAAACGCCATCCTCAAGGCCATCGACGCGCCGCGCACCATCGACATGAACCTGGTCAATGCGCAGCAGGCACGTCGGGTACTGGACCGCTTGGTGGGTTTTGAAATGTCCCCGGTTTTGTGGAAGAAAGTGCGTCGTGGCTTGAGTGCCGGACGTGTTCAGTCCGTTGCCGTTCGCTTGATTGTAGAGCGGGAGCGGGAAATCAATGCTTTTTCGGTGCAGTCTGACTACCGTACGGTGGGTCAGTTTCAAACACCGGAGGGTGCTCGCTTAAGTGCTGAATTGCAGCACCGATTTGGCACAGCAGCCGAAGCACAACCGTTCTTGACGCAAGCCATGAATGCATCGTTCACGGTACAAGCGGTGGAAACCAAACCGGCCAAACGCACCCCCGCAGCGCCGTTTACCACCTCCACGTTGCAGCAGGAAGCCTCCCGTAAGTTGGGCTATTCCGTGAGCCGCACCATGCAGTTGGCCCAAAAGCTTTACGAGAGTGGACTCATCACCTACATGCGTACGGACTCCGTCAATTTGAGCCAAGACGCACTTGCCGCGTTGGAAGCGTCCATCAGCGCTCAGTACGGAGAAAAATACCACAAACGACGCACCTTTGCGACGAAGTCGAAAGGCGCACAAGAAGCGCACGAAGCCATTCGCCCCACCCGCATGGACGTTCAGTCCGCCGGTGAGGATCCCGCGCAAAAACGCCTGTACGAGCTGATTTGGAAGCGCACCACCGCTTCCCAGATGGCAGATGCTGCTTTGGAACGCACCACCGCAGAATTGGTGGGCTCCAATTTGCCCTACTCCTTCCGGGCGGAAGGCGAGGTTTTGTTGTTCGATGGTTTTTTAAAGGTGTACCGGGAAGGACACGACGACGATCATGCCGTGGAAGAGTCTTCGGATTTGCTTCCGCCGTTGAGCCAAGGACAAACCGTTTCCGGCCTTTCGTTTACCTCCACCGAACGATTTAGCCGCCCCCCCGCACGCTACAGTGAAGCGGCCCTGGTTAAAAAATTGGAAGAATTGGGCATCGGACGTCCTTCTACCTACGCTCCCACCATTTCAACCATCATCAAACGCGAATACGTTAAAAAAGGAGAGTTGGAAGGCACCGAACGCAACTATGCAGTGCTTCATGCCGAAGGCGGGACCATAGAGCAGCGTACCGCAACGGAAAAAACGGGCTCCGAAAAAGGAAAACTCCTCCCTACGGACACGGGAACTGTTGTAACGGACTTCCTGCAGGCCAATTTTGGCTCCATCATGGACTACGCGTTCACGGCACGAATGGAATCGGAGTTTGACTTGATTGCGGAGGGACGAGCAGATTGGCAGTCCGTCATAACCGACTTCCACAAAGATTTCAGCGGTTGGCTTCGCGAATCAGCCAACGCCGAGCGCGCCTCGGGCGAACGAATATTAGGCATCCACCCCACCAACGGCTTGGAGGTCTCTGCCCGCGTCGCCCGATTTGGTCCCATCGTTCAAATTGCCGCACCATCTGCCGACGAAAAACCTCGCTACGCCAGCATTCCTTCCACCTTGTCCTTGGAGACCATTACCCTGGATCAGGCGTTAAAGTTGTTCGATCTGCCCCGCACCGTTGGTGAGTTTGAGGGGTTGGTACTGAAAGCGAACACCGGTCGATTTGGTCCTTATGTGCAGCACGGCAAAGAGTTCGTCAGCTTGCCCAAGGAATTGTCACCACTGGAAGTTACTCAGGAGCAGGCCATTGAATTGGTCTTGGCCAAGCGAAATAAAGCTGCAGCGGATTTGCTCCAAGCCTTGGAAACTGCTCTGGGCCGAGTCGAGGTACGCAACGGTCGCTACGGACCTTACTTGAAGTTGGAAAAAGAAAATTTCAAGATTCCCAAAGGAACCGACCCTATGTCCTTGGACGCCAGCGCTGTAGAAAGCCTGATTGCAGACCAACGCGCTCAGCCGAGCAAAGGACGCGTTGGGGCGCGTGCAAAGCGCAAATAAATCTTTAATGAGTCCTCACGCATGTGGATTGATCTTCTCCAGCCGGTCTCTGCGGAATGGACGCAGCCGGAAACGTCCTACCCGCAAGGCACGCTTGGGAATCGCATGGCCTTCCACACCGTTGAGCATGGATTGCCTGAGCTCAAGGGGGTTCGGGTAGCTTTCTTTTCGGTAGACGACGACCGAGGCAACCCCAACAACCGCGGCTGCCGACACGCGGGCAACGCCTTTCGCAAAAGTTTCTACCCGCTGTACGCCGGGGCCTGGGACCTGAACTTGGCCGATCTGGGCCACTTGCCGGCAGGAGCAACCCCGCAAGACACGGGCACGGCCCTCGCGGGATTGTGCCAGGACCTGCTGCAGCGAAACATCATTCCCTATGTACTTGGGGGGACACAAGATCTTGCCTACTGGATGTATCGGGCGTACGATTCGCTGGAACAATCGGTCAACATGGGCGTTGTGGACAACCGCATTGCCCTGGGCGAAGACGAGACGGTGTTGCATGCCAATGGTTTTTTGGGCCCTGTAATCTCCGCACAGCCGTACAACTTGTTCAATCTGAGCATCATTGGCCTACAAGCCTACTTCGTAGCGCCGGATCAATGGGATTTAGCGGAGCGCATGCATTTTGAAACGTACCGCCTGGGCATGCTTCGCGGCCAGGTACACGAGGTTGAACCGGCCGTGCGCGACGTTGATTTGGTGGTGTTTAACAACCGCGCCATCCGCCACGCAGACGCCCCCGGACACTCCGATCCCTCGCCCAACGGCCTAACCGCAGACGAAGCGTGTGCACTGGCCCGCTACTGCGGGTTGTCGGACAAGGTTTCCTCCATGGGCTATTTTGAATACAACCCGACGTTGGATCCGGCGAGCCAAAACGCGCACCTCGCCGCACAAATCGCTTGGTACTTCCTGGAGGGAGTGCATTTGCGCCGCGGCGACTATCCCTTTACGCCCAAAAGCCAATACCTGCGTTTTACCGTGCTCCTGGATGCCCTGGAACAAGAATTGGTCTTCTACAAAAGTCCCTTGAGCGAACGTTGGTGGATGGAAGTGCCCATGAAGCAAACCCAATACGTACGGCACGCATTGGTGCCGTGTTCCGCCAGCGATTATGAATTTGCTTTGGGTGGGGAAATTCCAGCCCGATGGTGGAAAGCGCAGCGCAAAGGTTTGTGAAATTCACAACGACTTGTTGACAATTCATGGGAAATTCCTACTTTTAGCCTCTGTATGAACCGCATCAAGGGGATCTTTATTCTGGCTATCAGCACTTTAGCCGCGCAATTGCACGCTCAACAAGACGTGCAGTTCACTCAGTACATGCACAACCGGATCTTTTTCAATCCGGGTATGGCTGGAAATTCCGATGCCATATCGTTGAATTTTGGTCACCGTACGCAATGGGTTGGGTTTGACAACGCACCGGTCACGCAAAACATCAACGCAGAACTTCCCGTAGACAAATTACACGGTGGAGTGATGCTCAACATCACCAACGATCAAATCGGTTTTTTTCAAGACATCTCCGCTGCACTTGGCTACGCCTACCAAACGTATGTGGGCCCTGGCAAACTGGGCATCGGCCTGTCTGTCGACTTCCGGAACAAAAACGTGCGAAACGCTCAGTGGATTTTCCCCGACGGCGGCGCGGGCTCCAACGACCCGGCGGTCATGAACCCTACTGCTCAGGCCATGGCTCCTGAATTGAATTTCGGCGCCTATTATTCTGCGGACAATTGGTTTGCCGGTTTGTCTTCCACACGACTCTTGCAAAGCACCCAGGACCTACCGGGATTGGGCGGCGGAACAGCGGCCTACCGCAGCGTAATGCACTATTACCTCATGGGCGGATACCAATTCGAATTGGCTTCACTACCGGGAATTCGCTTTGCTCCTTCTGCCCTATTCCGGACCGACGCATCTTCCCAAAATTTACACACCGACTTGAATTTCAACGCTGTAGTTCAAGATAAGATCTACGGTGGTTTAGGCATGCGCGTGAATGATGCCGTCTCCTTAATGGCCGGCTACCAAGTCATGCCGTCCCTTCGCGTCAGCTACAGTTACGACATCAACACATCACCCTTGCGGGCGTACAACGGTGGATCGCACGAAATTTTTGTAAACTACCAGTTTACCATTGAAATTCCACCGCGCATCAAAGGCAGTTACCGAACCCCAATTTTTTTGTAATATCGCAGGCTTTTTTGCGTTATCCTTCAACAGCTCAATATCAATCGCATGAAAAAACGGATTTCGTTCCTGAGTTTCGCAGCAGCCGCCTTGCTGGCCGCGTGCTCCGGCTCTGACCACGGCGAACTCGTCGGGGTACAGAATCGACCCGAATGGTACCCGTCGGACCCCTACGGAATGGTGTACGTTCCTCAGGGCTCCTTCAATATGGGCAATACCGACGTGGACGTTCCTTTTGGATTGACCGCTCCGACCAAAACGGTATCCGTATCCGCCTTCTACATGGACGAAACGGAAATCACCAACAACGAGTACCGTCAATTCGTGTACTGGGTTCGGGATTCCATCCTGCGGTACCGACTGGCCGAAGCCATGGTCGAGGAGTACGAGTACATCAACTACGCGGACATGGAGAACCCAACGTTCTTCGAAGAATACGTTGGTTTGAACTATCCGGACTCCATGCAAACACACTTGGACTGGAAGCCAGCCTTGACGTACGATACGCGTAAATATCCATCTGCCGAATACACGGAAGTAATCGAGAGCTTGTACCTGGCTCCTGAGGAAATTTTCATGGGTGGCCGCATGGTGGACGCGCGTCAATTGAACTACCTGTACTTCTGGATGGACAAGCAAAAGGCTGCCCGCAAAAGCAACCGTGCCCAGTACAATTTCAAAGACGCGGAAGACCCCAACAAGCCTTTCTCTTACCGCGATTACGTGAAGGACGGAAAGCAAATCTCCGATCGTTCCTCGTTCTTCGAAAAGGAAATCATCAACGTATACCCAGATACCTTGGTTTGGATTGCCGATTTCACGTACTCGTTTAACGAAACGATGCACGATAAATACTTCTGGCACCCCGCCTACGACAATTACCCCGTAGTTGGTGTAAACTGGAAGCAAGCAGTAGCTTTTGCCAACTGGCGCACGAAATACCGCAGCGAATTCCTTCGGGCCAACGACGACATGCAGGAGCACGAGTTCCGCTTGCCTACGGAATCCGAGTGGGAATATGCAGCTCGCGGCGGTCGTGAATTGACCACCTATCCTTGGGGGGGACCCTACGCCACGAACAGCTCCGGTTGCTTTTTGGCCAACTTCAAACCTTCACGCGGTAATTTGGTTGCCGACGGTGGTTTCCACCCAGTAAAAGCTACCTCCTACCAACCCAACGGATACGGTTTGTATTGCATGGCCGGTAACGTAGCGGAGTGGACGAGCACTGCCTGGGAAGAAGCTTCGTACTACTATGTTGCGGACTTCAACCCGGACTACAAGTACAACGCCAAAGAAGGCGATTCCGAAACGTTGAAGCGCAAAGTCATTCGCGGTGGTTCGTGGAAGGACATTGCTCACTTCATGCAAAACGGCTCGCGCAGCTACGAATATCAAGACACTTCAAAGAGTTTCGTCGGCTTCCGTACCGTTCAAAGCTTCTTGGGACGCGATTTGCGCGACTTCTAATTATTCTTATTTCATTCTCGAAAACTCAATCCTTCAACCTTAACAATCTCCTATCGTATGGCACTGATCGACGTCAACGGCAAAAAGTTCAAGAATTTCATGGCAAAACTCTACGGCTGGGGAGCAGCAGTCGTTATTATGGGTGCTTTGTTCAAGATTTTGCACATGCCGGGCGCTGACTGGATGTTGATCATCGGTCTGACCACGGAAGCGGTTATCTTCTTCATCTCTGCCTTCGAAAAGCCTGCAACGGACTACGAATGGAGCCGCGTTTATCCCGAATTGGCTGAAAGCGAAGAAGAATTGGCGCCTGTTTCGAAAAAAGCACGCGTTTCATCCAATTTGTCTCCCACTCAAGAGTTGGACAAAATGCTGGAAGAAGCGAAAATTGGCCCGGATTTGATTCAATCTTTGGGAGACGGCATGCGTCGCTTAAGCGAAACCGCAGGTTCTTTGAACACTGCCGTAGATGCCGCTGGCGCTACCGCAGCTTACAGCAACCAATTGAGTGCTGCTGCCAAGAACATGGAGGCTTTGAACGCTTTGTACGCCGTTCAATTGGAAAATACCACGAACCAAGTTGAAGTTCAAAACTCTTTGATGGAAAAGCTGGGCGCTTCCATGAACGACTCCGAAAAATTGAGTGGTGAAGTATCGAAGATGGTACAGAACGTAAGTTCATTGAACAACGTATACGGCAATATGCTCGCCGCCATGGGCGCGAAAAACTAATTGCACGGCTCATCTCTCTACGATAATAACAACTCTGTAAACTAGCGCACAATGGCCGGCGGAAAGGTGTCACCACGTCAAAAGATGATCAACATGATGTACCTCGTGTTGACCGCTATGTTGGCGTTAAACGTATCTAAGGATATTATCAAGGTCTTGACCAAACTGGATCAAGGCATGAATGCTACTGTTGCGACTGTATCCAAGGGTACAGACGTTATCTATTCGGCAATTACAAATGCCATGAAAGACAATCCTCGCGCTGTTCCGATCAACGATCGGGCACAAAAGGTGAAGTCCATGGCGGATGGCATTGTCAAGGAAATTGCCGACATCAAAACCTTTTTGATCGACGAAACGGGCGGATACAACACCGACGGTTCAGGAACTTTGAAAGGCGGCGACAACCGCGACGCCGGCGAAGCTTATTTGGTTGCCGACAAATCCGTTGGCGGACAAGGTAAAGCCAAGGAAATCAAGGAACGCTTAACCGCATTCCGTGAGGCCATGATTAAAGAAGCCGACGGCGATGAGGCGTTGATTGCAACCATTAAGGAAACGTTTAATTTCGATGACGTTACTGAAGAGGGTACCAAGATGTCTTGGGAAAAAGCCACTTTCTCAGAACTGCCTTTGGCCGGTGTGATTCCGTTTTTGACGGACCTGCAATCACGTGTACGTCGTACGGAGTCGAAAGTTGTGGATCACCTTTACAGTCAAATCGACGCCAATACGTTGAAATTTGACAACGTAAAAGCAGTGGTTATGCCTACCAACGGCACGTACATTCAACAAGGCGATTACTACGAAGCAGACGTGTTCTTGGCCGCTTACGACAACAGCCGCAACCCTCAGTTCTCCGGTATTCCGGTGAAAGAAGTGAAAGAAGGTGTGGGTAAAGTAAGCATTCAAGGTACCGGTAACGGTGAAGTAAAGAAAATGGTCACGATTTCATTGCCGGGTGGTGACAAAACCTACCAAGCGGAAATCAAATACACCGTATCTCCACCTTCTTCCGTTATCTCACCGTCCAAGATGAACGTATTCTACCGAAATGTAGAAAATCCCTTGGAAGTATCGGTTCCTGGTGTTGCACCATCTTCCCTGCGCGTATCCGGTCCTGGCATCTCTGGTAAAAACGGCAACTACATTGCCGATGTAACGAAAGTTGAGGGCAAAACCATGATGGTCAACGTGAGTGTGGAAGAAAACGGCAAACTGCGTAAGGTAGGAAGCAAAGAATTCCGCATCAAAGGTTTGCCAATGGCGTCCGGTTTGGTCTTCCGCAAATCCAGTGGGGTTATGTCTACCTCTTCCTTGGCGAAAGCACCCATTGAAGCAGAGTACATTGATTTCCCGTTTGAATTGCCGTTGAAAGTTGTTTCTGCCGAAGTTAAAATTGAGGGTCAACCTCCGATTCAAGTGAAGGGCAACACCTTTGACAACAATACGCGTGAGTTGATTCAACGCTTGAAGCCCGGGGCCTCTGTTACCATCCGCAAAATTGTGGCCACCACTCCAAACGGATCCCGCGTAAGCAACATCGGCAACATCTCCATCGACGTACAATAAACTAAAGGCGACGCGCCATGAATACAACACGTTTCACCCTAATTGCCGCAGCACTTTTCTTGGGAAGTGCCTACAGCGCGCAGGCTCAGGTTTTGACGCCGGAGGACGACGGCATTGTGCCCAAAGCACAAATGCACTACGTCAACTCCAAGCCCGTTGAATACACCTTCTTGCGCCAAGACGACATCATGTGGTCTACACGCCACTGGGAGCGTATTGACATGCGCGAGAAAATCAACCATCCTTTGTACTACCCGGTTAAGCCACAACCGGATCGCAAATCATTGTTTGACGTTATTCGCGACGGTATTCTGGTGGAAGGAACCATCCGGGAAGTATTTCGCGACGACAAGTTTGAAATTCCTTTGACCAACGAGGAGGTATTTGCCATCTTGACGCGCGTTGATACCATTCGCGATCCAGACGATCCCTCCATCATTTTGAACATTGATTCCATTCAAATCAAAGCACCGAACGTGGTTGCTTGGGACTTGAAATCCGACTGGTACTTTGACAAACAGCGCGGGGAAATGAAGAGCCGCATCATTGGCATTTCTCCTTTGGTGAAAGAGCCCGGTACAGGCGAAATTTACAACGCTTTTTGGGTGTGGTTCCCGGACGCACGTCAGGCTTTGGCCACGAATATTGCGTACAATCCGTACAACAACCACACGCGTTTGACTTTCGACCAAATCATGGCCATGCGTTACTTCAATGCGCGCATCACGAAAGAAGATAATACCTACGATCGCAGTATTGAGGAGTACAAAAAAGGCAGCCCTATGGGCCAATTGCTGGAATCTCAAGCGATTAAGGACAAGTTGCGCAACTACGAGCACGATTTGTGGGAATTTTAATTGCATCGGCATCCTGTAAGGCCCGAATCCAAATCCTTAGGGAGGCGAATTCGGGC
>CAYXHJ010000008.1:0-10954 GCA_964464855.1 uncultured Owenweeksia sp.
ACAGCGAAGGCGGTCGCGAAGCGGCCGCCTTGTGGGTCAAAAAGCTCAAAACACACTGCGGGGTAGGAGGTTCTATCGACGGAACGTGGGCTTTGCTGCAAGGAGATGTTCGCAATTCCGCAGAACAACAATTGAAAAATTGGGGATTTCGTACCAAGCGCATTGGTGGTTAAAAAAGCCTGGCTCTCATCCAATTCCCTGAAGCACAATAATCGCCAAAGAACATGGAAATCAAGCGCATCGACTCTTCAGCCAATCCCCTGATTAAGGACTGGGTTCGGTGGCAATCCAAGGCCAACGATCGGCGAAAAGCTGGTGTGGTGGTGGTGGAAGGACTGCGTGAGGTAGAACGGGCGCTGCGCAGCGGCTGGGTACCGCGCCATGTTGCCGTTCGCGCCGGTTCTTCACCAGACTCCCAAATGCTCCAGCAGCAATGGGGCATTTCCAACCGCGTGTTGGTGGAGCTGGGCGGTCCCGCTTGGGAGAAATTGGCGGTACGTGATGGGGTGGATAATGTCTTGGCGGTTTTTGAGGCCCCTCAAGCAACCTTGGCCCAACTTCCAGCATTAAAACGCGGATTGGTGCTGGTGGCTGTAGAAACGGAAAAACCGGGCAATTTGGGCGCGTTGCTCCGAACGGCAGACGCAGTAGGGGTCGATGCGGTGTTGGTGGTGGATCCCGTTTGCGATCCTTGGAATCCCCAGGTGGCGCGCAACAGCTTGGGCGGGTTGTTTCACGTGCCGCTCGCTGTTTGCAGCTCACGAGAAGCGCGCTCGTGGCTCCAGAACCAAGGACTAACCGTGGTTTTGGGTCATTTAGCAGCAACCCAAGAACACACCAAGGCAAATTTAAGCGGGGCCGTTGCCGTGGTAGTGGGACCAGAAGATCGGGGTTTGTCTCCCGAATGGGATCAAAACGATGCGCTGCGTGTTAAAATTCCCATGCGGGGTATGGTGGATTCTTTAAACGTCAGCGTGAGTGCGGCCGTATTGTTGTACGAAGCGGACCGCCAGCAACAAGGAGTTTGCCGCTGAATTCAGCCAATAACCTGTGGGCCAGGAAGAAAACAAATAGATAAAATGCAAAGGCCGGGGACATGCCCCGGCCTCACACCAAACCAATAACCTCGTGCCGAAACACTAAGGTTAGGTCAAAGTTAAGCCATTGAACGTAACAAATGGTACTTTGTACGTTTAGCGCTTGTAAATTTTTAATTTTTTTTAAGGGATTAATTAAAATTTTGCGCCTTTATTGCGTAAAAAATTTCCCGTTGGAGAATTCGAAACTTGAAGAATGCCTTCTGGCGTTCCGGAATACACCAATTCACCGCCCCGATCACCGCCAACAGGACCCAGTTCCAGTAGCCAGTCCGCTTGTTCCATAAACGCGGGATGGTGTTCTACCACCCAAATCGAATGGCCCAGTTCCAAGAGTCGATCCATGGCCACCAACAACTTTTGAACGTCGTCCAAATGCAGCCCAGTGGTGGGTTCGTCAAAGACAAACAGACCTTTTTCCGCTGTGGCGCCACGCGCCAAAAAGGAAGCCAACTTTACGCGCTGTGCCTCACCGCCGGATAGGGTGCTGCTGGGTTGCCCCAATTGCACGTAGCCCAATCCAACCTCCGCTAGAGGTTGCAGTTTGGCAGCGATTTTTGATTGGCCGTGTTCGGAGAAAAATGCACGCGCATCGTCCACCGTCATGGTCAAAATATCGTTGATGTTTTTTCCGTGAAATTCCACTTCCAAAACATCTTCAATAAACCTTTTTCCGCCACAGGCCTCGCATTCCAAATGGACGTCGGCCATGAACTGCATTTCAATGGTCAGTCTACCGTCGCCTTTGCATACTTCGCAACGTCCACCTTCCGTGTTGAAGGAAAAATGCTTGGGTTTGAAGCCGCGCAATTCGGCCAATTTTTGTCCGGCGTACAGGTTGCGAATGTCGTCGTAGGCCTTCAGGTAGGTCACGGGATTGGACCGGCTGGACTTCCCGATGGGATTTTGGTCGATGAACTCGATGCTGTGAATTTGGTGAAAATCGCCGTCGATGGAATCAAATTGCCCCGGTTTGTCTCCAAATCCAGTCAATTTTTTTTCTACAGCAGGAACGGCAATTTTTCGAATCAAGGTACTCTTTCCCGATCCGCTGACGCCCGCCACCACCAATAAACAGCCCAAAGGAAGTTCCGCAGTGACGTTTTTTAAATTGTTTTCGCGTGCCCCCGTGAGTTGAAGAAAACCCGACGGAGTGCGTCGGTTGGGGCGCGTTACTACTTTGCGCCCGGTCAAATAATCACCGGTCAAACTGCGTGCAGCCTCTGCCACACCCGTGGGTGCACCGGAATAGACTACCTCGCCGCCCAACGAACCTGCTTGCGGTCCCAAATCCACCAACCAATCGGCACGTTCCATAAACAGATCGTCGTGCTCCACCACCACGACGGTATTCCCGGCGTCGCGAAGTGCTTGAACCACACTCAGGAGTTTTTCGCTGTCTTGCGGATGCAGTCCGATGCTTGGTTCGTCCAAAATATAGAGGGAACCCACCAAGGCACTTCCCAATCCGGTAGCCAATTGAATGCGTTGCGATTCCCCTCCGGACAGCGTCGCAGAGGCGCGGGAAAGGGTCAAGTAGGGAAGACCTACATTCACCAAATAGTCCAAGCGTTGACGCACTTCCAGCAACAAGCGCTCGGCTAGTTTTTGATCGGACGGCTTTAATTCCAGCGACGCGAACCACTGCTGCACGCGGTCCAACGGCCACTGCAACAACTCAGGCAACGAAGTACCGTTGATTTTCACGTACGAAGCCTCGGGTTTGAGTCGACTGCCGCCGCACGTCGAACAAACGGTTCTGCCGCGATACCGCGCTTGAAGCACGCGGTACTGGATTTTGTACGACTTGGATTCAACGTATTCGAAAAAGTCATCAATCCCTTGAAAATGAGCACATCCTTTCCACAACAGCGTCCGTTCTGCATCGGATAAATCGCGGTACGGTCGGTGCACAGGAAAATTTACTTTGGGCGCTCCCAAGAGGAATTGGTCTTTCCATTCGCCCAAACGTTCCCCTTTCCAAGGAGCCACACAATCCTCGTAGACCGATAAAAGTTGGTTGGGAATCACCAGGGACGGATCAATTCCCAACACGGACCCAAAGCCTTCGCAGGTGGGACAGGCGCCCACGGGGTTGTTGAACGCAAACAGATTGGGCGAAGGTTCTTCAAACGATTGCCCGTCGGCTTCGAACCGACTGGAAAACCCTGTTTTTCGGCCGTCGGGGTGCACCAAATAAGCGGTTCCGTGTCCCTCAAAAAAGGCGATTTGCGCGGACTCGGCTACCCGGCTTTGCGCTTCTTCATCCAAAGGACCCGCTACCAAACGGTCCACCACCAAAAGTGCATCGGCCCAAGAAGTTTCGGCCCAGGCTTCAAAATCGTCCAAAGAACAAACGCCGTTGGGCGTCCACAACCGCGAATAACCCTGCTGAAGCAGCAAGGGTGCAGCCACTTCCAACGGTCGATCGCCGGTAGGCAATGGGCAGGTAAGGAGAAGCCGTTCTCCAGGCATGCCAGACTCCACGGCCTGAACAACATCCGCAGGTGTGTGTCTGCGTACCTCAGCACCCGTTGTGGGGCTGTAGGTGCGGCCAATGCGCGCAAACAAGACCTTGAGGTAGTCGTAAATTTCCGTAGACGTTCCAACGGTGGAACGCGGATTCCGCGAAGCTACCTTTTGTTCGATGGCTACCGCTGGGGACAAGCCCTTGATGTCGTCCACGTCCGGCTTGTCCAAACGGCCCATGAACTGCCGCACGTACGCACTCAAGCTCTCCACGTACCGACGCTGTCCCTCGGCGTACAAGGTGTCAAAGGCCAGTGAGGACTTTCCGGAGCCGCTCACGCCTGTAAACACCACCAAGGCCCGCTGGGGGAAGGTGACGCTGACGTTTTTCAGGTTGTGCACCCGAGCTCCTTGTATTTCGACGACGCGGTTTTTCATGGAAAATGCAAAGGTACCGCTTGTTCATTCGTTTAAAAAACCTATTTTCGTTTGGTTAAACAATCATTCACCCCAAACAAAGCGCCTATTCAGCAACTGTACTCGATTCATTTTTAAACAATTAAATCGTGAGTACAGGAGCTCCGACCGACTCCGTGTTGGTCCAACGCGCTGCCCAAGGGTGCGAACATTCCTTTTCTTTGCTGCTGCAGCGCCACCGCACCACGGTGTACCGTACCCTGTTGACCAAGGTCAAAGACCGGGATTGGGCGGACGATTTGTACCAAGAGGTCTGGATTAAAGTCCTGCATACGCTTCGGGACGGTCGCTACAAAGACGAAGGAAAATTTGGCGGCTGGTTGACGCGCGTCACCCAAAACGCCGTTACGGATGCATTTCGTCGCGCCAAAAAATCCCATTCCGAATCGCTGGAAGACGACTCCCCGGTGTGGTTGGAACTCCAAGAGGAATCGCTGAATCCTGAGGAAAAGGCCGTGCAAGAAGGATGGCATGCCGACGCCGTTCGTTGGATGCACGCCTTGCCGCCGGAGCAATACGAGGTGGTTCACTTGCGGATCTATGCCAATCTCACCTTTCAAGAAATCGCCGACGAAACGGGGGTTTCCATCAATACCGCTCTGGGCCGCATGCGCTATGCCCTAATCAACATGCGCAAGCAAATGGCTGCTGAAGTTGCGGCGGTGTAACCACCGCGCAACGGGCAGTAAGGTAACCGAGCCGGATACGAAAAAAGGGACGTGCTGCGTTAAGGAATAAAACCCTGCGCATGAAGCACGTTACTCCTGCCGTTGAGGCTGAATTTGTAGAAACTTTGGAACCTGTTGTGGGCGATTGGCTGATTGTGCGCGCCCTCTCCGGTACCCATGTGCCTGTGGGGTCACCAACCTTGGACGACTTGGACGTGCGCATCTTGCGCGCCTTTCGGTCCTATCCGCGTACTAGCCAGCTACTTCGCTCAGAAACTGCAATTTAACCAATCGAAGCTCCTCTTCAGAGTAGGTGCCGTCAAAGTCCCGCACTGCTTGGGGAATGTCTCCGTCTTCGGATTCTTCGCGGAAGTAGTCCAGAACTTCATCCAAACTCTCTTCGTCAAAATGTTCCTGAAGCATGTACCGAAGGTTGATCTTGGTGCCCGACTGTACAATCAACTCTAAGGCTTCAAGCAACTCGTTCATGGACAACTGCTTGGAACGTGCTATGTCGAAAAGCGGAACCCGCCGGTCCATGCTTTGAATGATGTATACTTTTAGGGTGTTCTTGGATCCTACCGCCTTAATTACTTCGTCGTACGGACGATCAATTTGGTGGACGGAAACGTACTCCTGTATGGCAGCAACGATCGGAGCGCCAAATTTCCGAGCCTTGTGTTCGCCCACCCCGCTGATGGACCTCAATTCTTCTTCGCTGCACGGAAATGCCGTGGCCATTTCGTTCAAGGAATGGTCTGAAAAAAGTGCATAGGGGGGAAGCCCGTGCTTCTTAGCCAATCCGCGCGTCAGCTCCTTCAGCTGCGCATACAATACGGGATCCAGCGCAATGGTACGTCCGCCCGACGGTTCGCTTTCTCCGTCTTCGGGCTCCTTGAATTCGGCCATCCACACCGGTTCCGGCCGGTCCAAGAAGGCTCGTCCCAATTCCGTAAGCGTCAACATTCCGTACGCTTCAATGTCTTTGAAGATGAAGCCCTCAACATGCGCTTGGCGAACCAGGTCTTGCCAATAAGCTGCAGAGAACGCATTCCCACGTCCCCAAGTCGGCAAAGTCGGCGCGTTGAAGGTTTTTAGCACGGCCGTCAAGTTTCCCAAAAGGGTATTCACTACCTGCAGTGCTTTGAACTGCTTGCGCCCCAACTCCACGGTTTCCAGCACCCATTCAATGTGCTCTTGAACATTGACACGCGTCCGGGGCGATAGGCAATTGTCGCAAGCTCGGCAGTTCTCCTCCGTGTATTTTTCGCCAAAATAGTGCAGCAAGTATTGGCGACGGCACAGCGAAGTTTCTGCATACCCTTGCGCATCCAAAAGCAATTGTTTGCCAATTTCTTGTTCGGATACCGGTTTTTTGGATAAAAACTTATCCAATTTATCCATGTCCTTGGAGGCGTAAAAAGCCACGCAGCGTCCTTGTCCACCGTCGCGTCCTCCGCGGCCCGTTTCCTGATAATACGATTCCAAGGACTTGGGCATGTCGTGGTGAATGACCAGTCGGATATCCGGTTTGTCGATCCCCATGCCAAAGGCAATCGTAGCCACCACCACGTTCACGTGTTCGTTCAAAAACAAGTCTTGGTGTTTGGCGCGGGTGTTGGAATCCAGTCCCGCATGGTAGGGGATGGCTTGGATTCCGTTGACCTGCAGCTGCTGGGCCAATTCCTCCACTTTCGCACGGCTGAGGCAATAAACGATGGCACTTTGGCCGTCGTGCTGCTTCAGCAGTTTAATGATTTCGCGCTCCACATTCACTTTGGGCCGAATCTCGTACTGCAAGTTGGGTCGGTTGAACGACGAGGCAAAGATGGTCGCTCCCTCCATACCCAACGTTTTCAGAATATCTGTCTGCACTTTTGGGGTAGCTGTGGCGGTCAAGGCAATGACCGGCTTGGCTTGAATTTCCTGCATGGCCGCCCGCAAGTTTCGGTATTCCGGGCGAAAATCATGCCCCCATTCGGAAATGCAGTGGGCCTCGTCGATGGCGTAGAACGAAATGTTCAACGACCGTAAAAATGCAATATTCTCTTCTTTCGTTAGCGATTCC
This sequence comes from uncultured Owenweeksia sp., assembly GCA_964464855.1. Lineage (GTDB taxonomy): Bacteria > Bacteroidota > Bacteroidia > Flavobacteriales > Schleiferiaceae > CAMDTE01. Next base: position 6,780 of record CAYXHJ010000008.1, read on the forward strand.
GGTGCTACATACAACAACTTGGTCACCCCGCGTTGTAAATCTTGCCGCACCTCAACCATCTCGCGCTTCGTTAAGGTTGAGTTCCAAACGTGTGCCGTTCCGGGCTCGTCCGTGGTTCCGCGGAGTACGTCCACTTGATTTTTCATCAAGGCGATCAAGGGCGATACCACAATGGCCGTTCCCGGAAGTGCCAACGCCGGCAATTGGTAGCACAACGACTTGCCCCCTCCGGTGGGAAGAACCACAAAGGCATCTTTTCCACTCATTACGTGCCGAACAATCTCCTCTTGGGGGCCACGGAACTGAGAAAAGCCAAAAACATCGCGGAGGATGTGCTGTACAATATGGGAGCCGTCAGGCATGAAACAAGTTGATTCGCAATTATTTAAAGGTACAATGCTCAAGCAACAAACCCAAGCCCTTTTTGTTGCGGAGCCCGAAGATAATTCAGATTGTACCTTTGTTGCGCATGCCTACCTCAAACCAACCGGAAAACAACACCATGAGTTTCATGGACCACCTGGGCGCCTTGCGTTCCCACTTGGTTCGCGCGGCCCTGGCCATTGTTTTGGCCGCAGCCGGAGCCTTTGCTGCCGTAGACTTTGTGGTGGACCGGGTGCTTTTTGGTCCGAAAGATCCGTCCTTCTGGACCTACCGAGTTTTTTGCTGGATGGGTGAGCAATTGGAGATGACTGGATTGTGCATTACCGAATTGCCCTTCAACCTCATCAATACCACCATGGCAGGGCAATTCACCCTCCACATTTGGTTGAGTTTCATGGTGGGCATGGTCGTAGCTTTTCCGTACGTCGTTTGGGAACTGTGGCGCTTTGTAGCGCCCGGACTAACGCCGAAGGAGCGCAAAGCGTCGCGTTTTTTCTTGGGCTCGGTATCCTCTTTGTTTTTCAGCGGTGCCGCGTTTGGTTACTTCCTCATTGTGCCGCTGTCGGTTCAATTTTTATCCAACTACAACGTGTCCTCAGAGATTCAAAACATGATCGATGTGGGCTCCTATTTGTCCATGGTGGCCAGTGTTACGTTGGCTTGTGGACTCCTTTTTGAGTTGCCCATTCTCCTCTATTTCTTAGGCCGAATGGGCATTGTGTCGGCGGATTTTTTGGCGGAACAAAGGCGGGTGGCTTTGGTATTGATCTTGTTTGTTGCTGCCGTAATCACCCCTCCGGACGTTTTGAGCCAGCTGGTGGTAACCGTGCCCATCATGCTTCTTTACGAAGTTGGGATTTTCGTGGTTCGACGCGTTGAAAAATCTGCTCATGAATAAGGTACTTCGCGCGTTGAATTTGGAAAAACAGTACCGCGGCCGTTCGGTGGTGCAAGGCGTTTCTTTTGAAGTAGCACAAGGAGAAATTGTGGGGTTGCTTGGCCCCAACGGTGCGGGCAAAACAACCAGTTTTTACACGGTGGTGGGATTGATCCGCCCGGATGCGGGAACGGTCCTGTTGGACGATGTAGATTTGACCCATGCCCCCATGTACAAACGAGCGCAGGCAGGCATCGGCTATTTGGCCCAGGAGCCGTCGGTATTTCGCAAAATGACGGTGGAAGACAACGTTTTGGCGATTTTGGAATTTCAACCGGGAACGCCGGCGGAACACAAAAGCCGATGTGCTGAATTGCTCGATGAGTTTGGCCTTACTGCGCTGCGCAAAACGCGGGGCGACTTGCTCTCCGGAGGCGAACGCCGCCGCACGGAAATTGCGCGATGTTTGGCGGCCAATCCCCAATTCATCTTGCTGGACGAACCGTTTGCTGGAGTGGACCCCATTGCGGTTGAGGATATTCAGGCCATTGTATTAAAACTCAAAGAAAAGGGCATTGGCGTCCTGATTACGGACCACAACGTACAAGAAACGCTCGCCATTACGGACCGCACGTACCTGATGTTTGAAGGAAAAATCCTGAAAAGCGGCACGGCTGAGGAACTCGCCGAAGATCCGCAGGTGCGCAAGGTGTACTTGGGCCAGAATTTTATCCTCAGGAAGCGGTAGAACTCCCGTGCTGCGAAGGGGAGCCAATCCCGCACGGAGACCACCGAATGGCAAGAAGCACTATCCCGGAAAGTGCGCAGCCCGCTGCAGTCGATCGTTGATGGCCAAGCCCAACCCGCTTTGGGGTGCACGGGACGCCACAATTCCTTGAGCGCCGGAGGAATCGGCCTCGCGGAGGCAGGCAAACAATCGAGCTGCTGCCTCGCAATCGTCGTTGTTGGGGGTGAGCAACCAAGATCGTAGCGGGTCTACCTGAATCCAATGAGCGATGCTGCGGTACCCAATGGCCGCCCATCCGCACGGAACCTCAACAACTTCCTGCTCGTCCACCAACAGGAGCGGTATGCGCGGGGCATAATGACTCTCCAGCAATCCGGGGGCTTGCGGCCGGCTGCTGCTGTGGGTGCGAACGTCTACCGGACGTCCCAACAAAGACTCAAGTACCTCCACGGTTGTCCCCCCCAAGCGAACCACCGTTGGTGTGGGCAAGGTCGCGTCGACGATGGTGGATTCAACGCCTACAGCGCAGGCTCCCCCGTCTAAAATGTACGGTATTTTGCCGTACAATTGATCGTTTACGTGCTGGGCTGTGGTGGGGCTGATGTACCCAAATGGATTGGCCGACGGTGCTGCCAATGGGAACGGCAGTTTTCGCAGTACTTCCAAAAACAACGGATGATTGGGAATGCGGATTCCCACCGTGGGCAAGCCTGAGGTGACCAAATCCGGAATGCAGTCCTTTTTGGGGACCACAAAAGTCAAAGGGCCAGGGCCATTTTTTTCCAAAGCCTGAGCCACCCAGTCCGGCAAATCAGCGTACTTCCGGGCCGCATCCACCGAGTCCACGTGCACCAGCAAAGGATCAAAAGAAGGGCGGTTTTTCGCGGAAAAGATTCGTGCAACGGCTTGTGCGTCCAGTGCATTGCCCGCCAAACCATAGACGGTTTCCGTAGGCAGTCCCACGGGTTCGCCGGCGCAAAGCCAGTGTACCGCCTGTTCCCAGGAGGTGCCCATTTGGGTTTCAAACGAGGCAGGGTGGCGGTTGCTGGGTTCGTTCACGGCGATTGATTCGGGTTCTGCAAAAATACGTTGAACCCCATCCGTCTGCGGCATTTAAACGTGCACCGCGCTTTTGATTAACGCGGAAACCGCACTACGGCTTGGCCAATCACCCGATCGTACCGACGACCCCATTCCCGATGGTAAACGAGCACCGTATACGTGTTTTGGGTTTCCCAGTGGTTTCCTTCGGTTACGGAATAGTCCCAGCCGTCCTCGGTTTTCTCTATGTACCAATAGTTGTAGTACCCTTGTTTGCTCAATACCCGTCCGCGGTACTGCTGGGTGGTGGGGTCGTACGTCAGTTCGTCTTCCGGACGCGGGCGGAAACCGTTGAAGGCCCCAACCGCAAAAATCCTTCTTTGGCCCGATTTCTCCAGATCGTCCAAGGCCAAATCCACCCACAGATAATCTGCTTCCACGTTGGGGTTGGCGTTTTGTTTTCTTGGGAGGGCCACTCCATCGGCATCCTGTTTGAACAGATAGCGCTCCAATCCACGCAGGGGCTCAGCGGCCACGTAGGCATTCCAAACCCCATCAACCAAGTCAAAGCGTCGAACAAAAAGAGAGGGAACCTGGGTGTTCTTGGTGTCCCACTCGCGAAATTCATGGACGCCGGGAAACTGGTTCTCGCCGTTGTCGAAGTTAAAATCCAAAGCATCGTTGCGCACAAACCGCGGGGCGAGTGAACGGGGTTGCTCGGAAAAATCCAAATTTTGGTACACCACGGCGCGTACATCTTGGAACGGTTGCGGAACGGGGTATTGGTTCAAGCCTACCGTAAAATCAACTTCTTGGTGGGTTTTCTGGGTTTCGGGTGTAAGCGCCCGATGGATGTCCACGGCTACGCTGGCCAGTTCCTCATAAAAGACCACCCGCTGGGTGAGTAATGGGGTGGAAGGATCGTCTTCAAACACCACCAACAGGTAGTTTCCGGAGCGCGTTGGGCGCATGGAGGACGAGGGCAACGTTGCTTCGAAATGCGTGTAGGGAACGTAGGTGTTAAACGCGATTTGACCGCTGGGGAGGGGTTCTTGCAAATATCCCGCGAGATAATCGCTGCTCAAGAGGTCCGACGGTATCCAGTCGTACGAACACAAAATCCAA
>CAYXHJ010000008.1:10964-19743 GCA_964464855.1 uncultured Owenweeksia sp.
TGTACTGCAAGACTTGGCTTCTCTGGTAGAGGTCGTCGAACGAAAATTTAAGTGCTCCAAGCGTATTCCACCGTACCACCGGCAATTCGCTGGGCCGTCCGGCCGGATGGGCCAAAACTGTAGCGATGCCCTCGGATCGAAAATCAGTGGCGGACTGCGCAGTCGCCGTGAAAAGGATCCCGTTGCCGAGCCCAAACAAGAGGGTGAGGATTCCGGCAACGCGTTGCACTGGGTTCATGGTAGCGTATTTTCTCAAAGGTCGAAAAAAAAGTAGTTGCATCCGTGCATTGGGGCAGGCTGGTTCGTACTTTTGGCGGCGAAAAATTGTTCAACCTCGATCGCTCACCAGGGCAAAAGTCCACCGCGTTCGCAAGGGTTACGACCTAAAATTGATAGGATCTCCATCCGATCAAATGATCGTTGCCCCTCAACCACAAAGAGTTACACTCTATCCAGAGGATTTCAAAGGCTTTTCACCGAAACTTTCCGTCAAGGAAGGAGATCGGGTGTTGGCCGGTGATCCCGTCTTTCATTCCAAATCAGACGCGTCGGTGATCGTTCCCGCTCCGGTGAGCGGTACCGTTGTTCGCATTGCGCGCGGCGAAAAGCGTGTGCTTCAGTTTGTCGAAATTGCTCCGGACTCGGTCAATGAATACCGCGATTTCGGCGCGGCCAACCCAAAGGACTTGGATCGGTCGCAGATTTTGGAAAAACTGAAGGTTTCCGGTGTGTGGTCCTTGGTTCAAATGCGCCCGTACGGCATTGTTGCTAAACCAGGAGATTCGCCCAAAGCTGTGTTTGTGAACAGTATGGACACGGCACCGCATGCGCCTTTCATTGATATTCAGTTGAAAGGTCGTGAGGAGTCGTTCTCAGTGGGAATGGAGGTCGTTAAACGTTTGTCCGATCGGACCGTGCTCGCCGTGCGCGAAGGTCATTCGTTGCCGCTATTTGAATCGTTGGAAGGGGTAGAAATTCACCAATTCAGTGGCCCTCACCCTTCTGGAAATACCAGTGTTCATATCCAACACATTGCTCCTTTGAATAAGGGAGAAGTGATTTGGACGTTGACGGCCCAAGATGTCTGTGTGTTGGGTGCCTTGTTTTTAACCGGTAATTGCCGCCTGGAACGCGTAATCAGCCTGTCCGGCGCTGGCGTTCGTACGCCCAAGCACCTCACGGTTCTGCCCGGAAGTGCGGTCCAAGAAATCGTTGAAGGCGAACTCGTATCCGATGGAATTCGCATCATAAGCGGAAACGTGCTCACCGGATTGAAGGTGGGTAAGGAAGATGCCTTGCATTTTTACCACAACCAAATCGCTACCCTGCCGGAAGGAGATCAACCTGACTTTTTGGGTTGGTTGCTTCCTGGTTTCGGCAAGTTCTCCCTGTCTCGCACCTTTTTCAGTTGGTTGACACCGGGTAAAACGTTCGCCTTGGACACCAACATGCATGGAGAACAGCGAAATTTTGTCATGACCGGGCAGTACGACCGCGTATTTCCGTTCGATATTTACCCACTGCAGCTCCTAAAAGCCATGTGGGCCAGCGACATCGATAAAATGGAGCAACTGGGGATCTACGAAATCGTTGAAGAAGATTTTGCCCTTTGCGAAGTAATCTGCACTTCCAAGCAGCCGCTTCAAGAATTGGTTCGCGAAGCATTGGATACGGTCTACACAGAAATGAATTAATTCGAGACGATGAAATTTTTGCACAACTTTCTCGAGAAAATACGTCCGGCTGAAACGAGCCCGATGTATACCCTGCACAACGCCATTGAGACGTTTTTATTTGTGCCGGGGCACACCACGCACAGCGGTGCTCATGTCCGTGACGCCATCGACCTGAAACGGACTATGTTCACCGTGATCATTGCGTTGCTCCCTGCTTTGGTTTTTGGGATGTTCAATGCGGGCTACCAGCACTACCGTTGGCTCAGTCCGGATTTGGCCTTCTGGACGATGGACAATCTGATGTACGGTGCCGTGCGCATTGTCCCCATGATTGCCGTTACCTACATTGCGGGTTTGAGCATTGAAATTTATTTTGCTTACATCAACAAGCACGCCGTAAACGAAGGCTTTTTGGTTTCGGGTATGTTGATTCCTTTGATCATGCCCATTGACATTCCGTTGTGGATGGTGGCCGTTTCTACCGCTTTTGCCGTTTTGTTTGGTAAGGAGGTATTCGGAGGGACTGGAATGAATGTCCTGAACCCAGCTTTGACGGCTCGGGCTTTTGCCTTTTTTGCGTACCCAACCTACATGTCCGGTGACAAGGTTTGGATTGGTGATTCAGCAGAATTGGCGCAGAAGGTGGACGGGTTCTCCGGAGCAACTGCGCTGGGTCAATATGCTACTACCGGAACCACGTCGTACAGTGCTTGGGATGCCTTTCTGGGATACATTCCCGGTTCCATCGGAGAAACCAGTACGGTGGCCATCCTTATTGGTGCCGCATACCTGATTTACTCGGGCGTGGGCAGTTGGAAAATCATGCTTTCCGGCGTTTTGGGAGCATTAACCATGGCGTTTATTTTCAATTCGGTATCCGGCTCCATGGACCCTGGTCCCATGAAAGACTACATGGCCATTCCACCACATTTTCACTTGGTTTTTGGCTCTGCAGCATTTGCGTTGGTCTTTATGGCCACGGATCCCGTGTCCGCGGCCCATACGGAGACTGGTAAATGGATTTATGGATTTTTGATCGGTATGTTGGGCATCCTTATCCGGGTGTTCAATCCAGCTTATCCAGAAGGGTGGATGTTGGCCATTTTGTTGATGAACACATTGGCTCCACTTGTGGATTATTATGTAGTTGACTCCAATGTTCAAAAGCGTTTGAAACGCGCTAAAGCCTAAAGATATGGACATCAATAGCAATAAATACACCTACATGTTCTCCATCGTTATGGTGGTGATTGTGGCTGCTATGCTTTCTTATGCAGCCATCGCTTTAAAGCCTGCCCAGGATGCCAATATTGAATTGGAAAAAAAGCAGGAGATTCTTTCCTCGATAAACGTGGTGGTAGAACGCGATGCTGCGGGATCAGCTTTCGATCAATACATCAAACAAGCATTGGTCATTCGCAACGGTAAGGTTGTTGAAAATCCTTCCCAGCCTGCTTTTAACATTGACATGGCTTCTGCAGTAGCGCAGCCGCTCGAAAGCCGTGAGGTTCCTCTTTATGTTGCCAATGTTGACGGTAAGGAGTTTTACATCATTCCCATGCGCGGCAAAGGGTTGTGGGGTCCTGTTTGGGGCAACCTTTCTTTGGAAAAGGATGGGAATACCGTATTCGGTGCTTCTTTTGGTCACAAAGGCGAAACACCGGGTCTGGGTGCTGAAATTGCCACAAATCAATTTTCTGGCCAGTTTGTCGGAAAAAAGATTTTGAATGGTTCAAATTTCGTTTCCATTTCGGTCGTGAAAGGCAAAACCTCATCCGAGCATGAAGTGCAAGGAATTAGCGGAGGCACCATTACTTCCGTTGGCGTTCAAAGCATGCTTCAAGACTGCTTAGCACCCTACATTGAGTATTTGAAAACGGTCGGTAGTACGGTGGCACCAGCACCGGTTTCGGCGGATACATTAACTGCAGAAGTTTCTTCACTATGAGCGCAAACGAACAATCCAAGCCCAAGTCGGGCTTGTTTTCGAAGGAAAACCGCAAACTATTGGCGGATCCCTTCAACATGCAGAACCCAGTAACGGTTCAGGTATTGGGTATTTGTTCGTCATTGGCCATTACCGTAAAGTTGCAACCGGCCATTGTCATGGGGGTTTCCGTATTGGCGGTGACGGCTTTTTCCAACTTAATAACTTCGTTGTTGCGGAATCTTATACCCAACCGAATTCGCATTATTGTTCAGTTGGTGGTTGTTGCTGCGTTGGTAATCGTTGTGGATCAGATCCTGAAAGCGTATGTGTACGACGTCAGCAAGCAGCTCTCCGTTTTTGTGGGTTTGATCATTACCAATTGCATCCTCATGGGACGTATTGAGGCATTTGCATTGGGAAATACTCCGTGGAAGTCCTTTTTGGACGGTATTGGCAATGGCGCTGGTTACGCAGTTGTTTTGATTGTAATTGCCTTCATCCGTGAGTTATTGGGTTCTGGCCAACTTTTTGGGTACCAAGTTGTACCGACCGATTGGTATCTAAATCCCGAAACGGGTACGGGTTTCTACAGCAACAACGGCATGATGCTGCTGCCTCCAATGGCCCTGATTGTAGTGGCCGTCATCATCTGGGTACAGCGCAGCAAGTTTAAAGACCTCATTGAAAAGTAATTAGCCATGGGAGAACTGATTAATATCTTCATCAAGAGCGTGTTCATTGAGAACATGATCTTCGCTTTCTTTTTGGGCATGTGTTCCTATTTGGCGGTGTCCAAAACGGTAAAAACAGCATTGGGTTTGGGCGTTGCAGTAACCTTCGTGTTGCTCATTACCGTTCCCGTTAACTATTTGTTAGACACCAAATTACTGAAAGCTGGCGCCATGGCCTGGATCGATCCTGAGCTTGCTCAGTACGATTTGAGCTTTTTGAGCTTCATCATGTTCATTGCCATTATCGCCGCCATGGTTCAATTGGTAGAAATGGTTGTGGAACGATTTGCTCCAGCTTTGTACAATGCATTGGGTATTTTCTTGCCGTTGATCGCTGTAAACTGCTCCATTTTAGGTGCTGCATTGTTTGTTCAAGAGCGCGGATACCAATCACTTGCTGAAGCAACCGTGTTCGGAGTAGGTAGCGGTGTGGGTTGGATGTTGGCGATTGTAGCAGTAGCTGCTATTCGCGAGCGTTTGCAGTACAGCCACGTTCCAGCTCCTCTCCGTGGATTGGGAATTACGTTCATCATTACCGGTCTTATGGGCATGGCGTTCATGGGCTTTATGGGGATCAAACTTTAAAATTTCGTTGGTATGTTTTTATCGACCGCATCTACGGTATTGACGAGCATTGGGGTATTTACCCTAGTGACGATTCTTTTGGTTTGGGTTTTGCTTTTCGCAAAGTCTAAGTTGTCTCCTTCGGGACCAGTGAAACTGAACATCAACGGTGAGGTCTCGGAAGTTGAGTCCGGAAACACGTTGTTGTCCACGTTGAGCAACAACAAAATTTTCTTACCGTCTGCTTGCGGCGGAGGTGGGACGTGCGGCATGTGCCGTTGCCAAGTAACGGAAGGAGGAGGCGAAATTCTCCCAACCGAAACGGGTTTCTTCAACCGCAAGCAAATCCAAGACAATTGGCGTCTGGGTTGCCAGGTCAAGGTTAAGGGAGACATGACCGTTAAAGTTCCAGAAGAAATTTTTGGCATTAAGAAATGGGAGTGTGAAGTAGTCTCCAATTACAACGTGGCTTCGTTCATCAAGGAGTTCGTTGTGAAATTGCCGGAAGGTGAGAACTTGGACTTCTTGGCAGGTGGCTACATACAGATCGACGTTCCAGCTATTGAGGTGGATTATAAAGACATTGACATTACTGCACATCCTCGTTTGGGCAAGCAGCCGAATGAGTTTCAAAGTGAGTGGGACAAGTTCAAGCTGTGGGATTTAAAGATGAAGAACGACGAGCCGTTGTTCCGTGCGTACTCCATGGCCAATCACCCTGCTGAAGGAAATATTGTCATGTTGAACATCCGTATTGCCACGCCGCCATGGGATCGCGCTAAAGGGGGCTGGGCGGATGTAAACCCGGGTGTATGCTCCTCGTACGTCTTCAACTTGAAGCCAGGCGACAAGGTGACGATTTCAGGTCCTTATGGAGAATTCCACATTAAGGAGACCGATGCAGAGATGATCTACATTGGCGGTGGTGCTGGCATGGCACCCATGCGGTCGCATTTGTTCCACTTGTTCCATACACTGAAGACGGGCCGCAAAGTTTCTTACTGGTACGGTGGTCGTTCGCGTCGGGAGTTGTTCTACATCGACGACTTCCAGAACATCGAAAAAGAGTTCCCGAACTTTACCTTCAACATGGTTCTTTCCGAACCGCTCCCGGAAGACAACTGGGTTGCGAAGAAGAGCATGGATGACAAGGAAGGCGATGGATTTGTTGGTTTTGTTCACCAGGCGTTGATCGACAACTACCTTTCGAAGCACGATTCGCCCGAAGATATTGAGTTCTATTTCTGCGGACCTCCCATGATGAATGCGGCAGTGTTGAAGATGGTGGACGACTTTGGAGTTCCAGCTGAAAACGTTGCTTTCGATGATTTTGGAGGTTGATTCTTCAAAATTCCATAAAGGCTACCCGCAGGGTAGCCTTTTTTTTGTTCCCAAGCGGCGCGGCGCGTGGTATCTGTTTCCGGTGTTCCTGGTATTGGGATTGTTCGTTGCACCAGCATGTTCCCCTACTGGGGCAATGGAGGAGCCCATCATCCTGCAGGGAGAAGCGCAAGGCACTACCTTTTGTATTCGCTATTGGGATGAGCCAACAATGTCCTTAATGCCCGAAACAATTGCCGATTCCATCCAATCGTATTTGGTAGCCTTCAATAAAGTGGCCTCCGCATGGGATACGGGCAGTACATTGAGTCGGTGGAACCGCGGTTTGGTTGTTCGCGATCAGAACGACCGAGCATGGAATCGGTTGCTGGAGGAGGGACAACGAATCAAAGAACTGACCAACGGCTGGATGGATCCAGAGGTTGGTCGATTTACCTCCGCTTGGGGTTTTAATGGTCAAGAAGCTGTTTTGGGCAAGGGCAATCCCGCCTCGGACTCCGCATGTATAAAAGCATTGAAGTCGTCCAATAAGCAGGTGTACGACGTGAATGCTTATGCCCAAGGGTTATCGGTAGACGGAGTTGCGAACATCCTGAAGCATTTTGGAGTTGCGCATGCCTTGGTAGAAATCGGCGGTGAACTGTATGCCTTAGGAAATCGACCAGACGGCACTGCATTTCAGGTTGCCGTGGATGCCCCGACGGAGGTCCGCGGAGGGGAACCAATAACGGTTGTTGAACTGAAGGATAGGGGCATGGCCACCTCAGGGAACTATCGAAAGTATCAGGTAGATCCCAAAACCGGCACTCGGTATGGGCATACCTTAAACCCATTTACCGGCTGGACCGCACGAACGGACTTACTCAGTGCCACGGTTCTGGCCCCATCTTCTTCCGAGGCAGATGGCGCTGCTACAGCGCTCATGGCCATGGGATTGAAACGGGCGAAGGAATTGGTGCAAAAACACCCCGAGTGGGATGTTGTCTTGGTGTACAGCAACTCCGCGGGGGAATGGGAAATCTACACCACCTTGAAATAGGGAGTATCGAAAATCGAAGAAGCGCCGCTAAACTGAGGACGCCCGGGCGAAATTAGGCCGGATTCTCAGCGTTTTTACACTGTTCAGCAGGTGAGGCACCGCAAAGAGCGCAGGAAGCTCCTTCTTTGTTTAAAAAAGGGCTGTTACTGGCACAGGTGCCGGCGAATTCACCGCCTTTTTTGCCCCAAATTTTGATGGCCATACCTAAACCCGCCAATGCGATAAGGACTACAGCAATACCGAAAAGTTTTAAGAGTGCCATGGGTTCCTGATTTATGACCGCAAAGGTACAATGCAATCCGATTTTATTCGGTAATGTCGATCACAAACCGCCTCCCACCAAATTAACTTCCGGCTCCAAGGAAACCCCAAATTTCTCCCGCACATCTGCAACGATGTCCTGGGCCAATTGCCAGATTTCAGGCCCAGTAGCGCCGCCGTAGTTCACCAAAACCAACGCTTGTTTGGCGTGGACACCGGCGTCGCCCCGACGGTAGCCTTTCCAACCGGCTTGCTCAATCAGCCAACCCGCAGCCAACTTTACTCGGCCGTCCGCCTGAGGGTATCCCGGAGCTTCCGGATGTGCGGTACGCAAAGTATCAAAAACCGAGGCATCGACCGTGGGATTCTTAAAAAAGCTGCCGCTGTTGCCCAATTCGGCTGGATCCGGCAACTTGGATCTGCGGATGCGCACCACGGCATCGGAAATGCTTTTGGGCGAGGGTTCTATGCCCGCCGCCGCCAATTCAGCGTCTACGGAACCGTAGTGCGTCTTGAGGGAGTGGTTTCGTTTGGTCAGTCGAAAGCGTACGGAGGTAATCACGGCTCGGTTGCGCCAGGGGCCTTTAAAAACGGAATCGCGGTAGCCAAAGGCACAGTCGGTTGCAGAAAAAGTATGTACGCCACCGGTGCCGCGTTCCACAAACCGGACTTCGGTGCACACGTCTTTGGTTTCCACGCCGTACGCACCTACGTTTTGCACCGGTGTGGTGCCCACGTTACCGGGGATGAGGGAGAGGTTTTCCAATCCGCCCCAGCCGTTTTCCAAGGTCCACAGAACAAACGGGTGCCAAGGTTCACCGGCCGCGGCTTCCACCACCACGGATTCGTCGGTCTCCTCCACCACGCGCTTGCCGCGGAGGTTGACGTGCAGCACCGTTCCGGTCAGGCGTTCTTGGGTAAAGAGTAAATTGCTGCCACCGCCCAGTACCAGTGTCAAAGCTTCATTGGCTGCTTCGGTGCCCACAGCTTCGCGCACGTCTTCTTCGCTGTATGCGGTAAGCATGCGGTCCGCCACGCACGACAGCCCAAAGGTGTTGAACGGTTTTAAATCGATCCGAAGCGCTTCGTGCAAAGCCATCTCAACGCTGAGTTCCCGGATAGGCGTCCAGTGCCGCGGACAATACGCGAAGGGCCTGTTGGAGTTTATCCACTTCTAAGACGTAGGCCAAACGCACTTGTCCGCGGCACTGGACGCCTATCCGGGAACTCAGCGTTG
>CAYXHJ010000009.1:0-18665 GCA_964464855.1 uncultured Owenweeksia sp.
GAGTTACGTCGGAGCAGCCATGATAGGGGCTTTTTTAGCTGCAGGCCTCATGTTTCCTGCAAGGCGTCATCCGGTGCGACTTCATTGTGGACCAGACCACCGGCCGCCCAACCCTCATCGAAATCAATTCGGTACCGGGACTGGGACCGGCCAGCATTGTTCCGCAGCAAGTGGTGGCCAGCGGACGCACCCTCACGGACTTCTTTACTTTGTTGTTGCACGAAACCCTTCGCAATGCCCAAGACCGCGCTTTTTCCCGGGTCCTTTGACCCGTTTACCCTGGGCCACGAAGACATCGTGCGCCGCGCCCTTCCGTTGTTCGATCAACTCTACATCGGCATTGGTGAAAATCAAGACAAACGCTACCAATTCACCCTGGACGAGCGCGTTTCCATGGTGAAAACGCTGTACGCCGAAGAACCCCGCATCCACGTGGTGCCTTACCGCGGATTGACCGTTGATTTCGCCCGCCAGCTGGGCGTTGACTTCCTCCTGCGCGGCATTCGGAATCCGTCGGACTTTGAATTTGAAAAGGCCATTGCCCAAGCCAACCGGCAGTTGGTTCCGGAATTGGACACGGTGTTTCTCCTGACCACGGCCCGGTACGCTTACATATCCTCCTCCATTGTGCGGGACGTTTTGCGGCACAACGGAGACGCGTCGGTCTTCCTTCCCGACGGTCTTCAACTCCCGTAACTCGCTAAAGATCAGAAATCACTCAGCCCAGCCGCGGCGGGAGACTCCGGCCCGATGCGCCGCCTCTTCCACGTGCTGCAAGGTTTCGTACGTAGTGCCCGCCAAAAAGTGAGCATCCTCCTGTGGAATCCACTCCGCACGCGAAATTCCCTCCGTTTTTTGGGGCGTCAAAGCCGGCGATCCCGCCACCCGCATCAAAAACCAATGCGTGGTTTTGACGGCCGTAGACCCGTTGAGCTCGTACCGATGAACCGTCTCGCACAGCGGTGAAATCAGCTCTACACCCGTCAATCCACACTCCTCTTCCACCTCGCGCACCGCGCATTCGGGGATGCTTTCCCCCGCCTCCAACTTGCCCTTGGGCAAGTCCCACTGCCCCATGCGGTGGATCCACAGTACCTCTTGGGCCTCGTTCAATACCCAACCGCCCGCGGCCGTCAAGACAATTTCATTTGCGATAGGAGCGTTATCCATGAAGATGTATTTTTGCGGCCATGATTGCCAATCCAACTGTTGCGGCCCAAACGGCCGAATTCTTACTGCAAATTAAAGCCATTCAGCTTCGCCCGGAAAATCCATTTACGTGGGCCTCCGGGTGGAAGTCCCCCATTTACACGGACAACCGCACCGCCTTGAGCTATCCGCCCGTTCGCAATTTTCTGCGCGAACAAATGGTTGCAGCCATCCGCACCCACTATCCTTCTGTGGAGGTCATCGCGGGAGTGGCCACGGGTGCCATTGCGTTAGCGGCATTGGTGGCTCAAGACTTGAGCTTACCCATGGTGTACGTTCGCCCCACCGCCAAAGAACACGGACGTCAAAACCAGGTGGAAGGACACTTGGAAGGACACCGACGCGTGGTGGTGGTGGAAGACCTCATTTCCACCGGTAAAAGCTCCTTGGCGGCGGTTGAAGCCTTGCGCCAGCAGTACGCTCAAGTTTTGGGCATGGTGGGCATCTTCACCTACGGATTTTCGCAGGCCGACGAAGCATTTGCGGCCGCAGAATGCCCATTAACCACCTTGAGCGATTACAATGCCCTATTGGCTCAGGCACAGAAATCCGGAACCATCCGGGATTCGGAAGTAGCTCTGTTGGCCGACTGGCGCACCGCTCCGGATACCTGGGGTCAGTAATTCCCCGCCCCCAACGGTAGTTATTTTGGTGCGCGGGTACTGGGGTGCAGTGGATACGTCCACACCCATTCCCCTTGGTGCAAATCGTGGGAAACACCGTCCCGCACCACCCGCATGCGGCCGTCCTCGGTTGGCCCCACCAGCACCACCCGGTGTTTTTGCTCCGGATCCGTGCGTTTCGCAATGGTTTGTGTTGCGCCCATTCCCCACAAGCATGCTGCATACCGCGGCGCAATGGCGGACCATCGATCCCCCGCAGGAACCCCCAAAAGCGATTCCAACCCCGCCACCACACCACGGGCCACCTCCCCACGAATGCGGTCCACCGGTGGCGGAGTTTCCCACTCGGACCAACAAACGGCGTGGGGAACTTCTTCCGGCGACGCCTCCACGTTGACGCCCACACCCACCACCAAGCGCTGCAGCAAACCGTGCTGCAAGCGTCCCTCCACCAAAATTCCTCCCAGTTTTCGACCGTCCAGCACCAGGTCGTTGGGCCACTTTAGGCCCCAATGCGGACCGTTCTGCGCCTCCGCTGTCCAAGGCAATCCCGGTAGGCCACAACCAAGCAAGGCATCCAAAACCGAAACCGCTAACTGCGCCTGCAACGAAGGCATTTGTTCCGCAGGAAACTGCAGCGGCGGACTCAGGATGCTCAAAAAAACATTGCCCTTTCTGCCATTCTGCCAGGGGGCACCCCGCTGACCGCGCCCCTGCGTCTGCCAATCGGCCGCAATGGCAGTCCAGCCCGACGGTTCATTTTCATCCAAATACCGCCACGCCTCGGACTGCGTTGAGTCCAACTCACTATATGTCAAGTACTTGATTTCCAGACTGGGATTCACCTTTCAAAGATACGGCACTCCATTTGGCACTCCATTTGCTACCTGAATAATCGGTAAATTTGCCTTTTACATTCCACATGCCCAAAAAAGCTGCGGTCAAGACCGCCTATCCCCCTCTGGTACACGCAATTCTCGACGGTTTATCCGATTTGAAAGCGGAAAATGCCACCGTCATCGATTTACGCGAACTGGAAAACGCTGTTTGTTCCTTCTTCGTCATTGCAGATGCACAGTCCAATACCCAGGTTAACGCCATGGGACAGGCCGTGCGCAAGCAAGCCCGCGAACAATGCGCTGAGCGTCCTTGGCACGTGGAGGGTGAAGACAACTCCGAGTGGATCCTTTTGGACTACGTTTCCACGGTGGTCCACTTGTTTCAAACCCCGGCGCGCGCATTCTACGACCTAGAAGGTTTGTGGGGCGACGGAAAAGTGGAGGTCATTGACTTAGAAGCACTAGCCAAAGCTCAGGCCGACGCCGCTCGCGAGGCTAAGAAAGCGGCAGCAACGAAGACTACAGCCAAAGCAGCCGCGGCGAAAAAGGAACCGATGGTGAAAAAATTGCCCGCAGCCAATACGGCCGCTACGGCCACCAAGGCCAAAGCTGCTGCCAAACCCAAGGCGGCCGCCAAAACCAAAACGCTTGACCCCGCAAAATCGGTTTCTAAAAAATAAATCTACCGTTGCCCTTTGGGCACGCGTGAACCCCATCACCAATGGCGAAAAAAAATAAGCCCCGTTTTAACCTCAATTGGATCTACATCGCAGTATTTGTAGGCTTGTTGGGCTTGCAGCTGTTCAGCTCCATGACGCCCAGCACCTTGCCCACTACCTTTCAAGCCTTCAGCAAGATGGTCTTGCGCGGAGACGTGAAAGAACTGAAAGTAGTCAACAAAGAAGAAGTTCTGGTCTACCTGAAGGAAGATGCGCTGAAAACCAATGAGGCGTACGCCAAAATCGCCAAGAAAAGCTACGGAGACCAACTCAATCCCGGCCCACACTATCGGTTTGAAATGCCGGTGGAATCCTTTGAGTCGCAACTGGAGCGTTTTTACACCGCGCATGCTGATTGGGTGCGCAAAAACGGCGAACTCAACGTGAAATACGAAACCCAAAGCAACGTTTTGGGCGAGGTACTCTCTTGGGTATTGCCCTTGGTCCTCTTTGGCATCCTTTGGTTCTTTTTGCTCCGTCGCATGGGCGGTGGCGGCGGCGGACCCGGCGGTCAAATTTTCAACATCGGCAAGAGCCGCGCCCAAGTCTTTGAAGGCGATGCCAAAGTTCACGTAACGTTTAAGGACGTCGCGGGAATGGAAGGGGCTAAGGATGAGGTTTTGGAAGTTGTTGATTTCCTAAAAAACCCCAAAAAATATACGGACTTGGGCGGTAAAATCCCCAAAGGCGTCTTGTTGAGTGGCCCTCCCGGAACCGGAAAAACCCTTTTGGCCAAAGCCGTCGCTGGAGAGGCGCAGGTGCCCTTCTTTTCCTTGAGCGGATCGGACTTTGTGGAAATGTTTGTGGGCGTTGGTGCTAGCCGCGTTCGGGACCTGTTCAAACAAGCGAAAGAAAAATCGCCGGCGATCATTTTCATCGACGAAATCGATGCGATTGGCCGCGCACGCGGCAAGAATGCTTTTTCCGGAGGCAACGACGAGCGCGAGAACACCTTGAACCAACTGTTGACGGAAATGGACGGTTTTGGCACCAACGAGCACGTCATTGTGATGGGCGCCACCAACCGTGCGGACATCCTGGACCGAGCGCTCATGCGCGCCGGACGTTTTGACCGTTTGATCTACGTCGACCTTCCCGAACTCAATGAGCGGAAGGACATTTTTGAGGTGCATTTGCGTCCGCTGAAATTGGACCCCAACTTGGATGTGGAATTTTTGGCACGCCAAACCCCCGGTTTCTCCGGTGCGGACATCGCCAACGTCTGCAACGAAGCGGCCCTGATTGCCGCCCGTAAGGAGAAGAAATTCATTGAAAAACAAGACTTTCTGGATGCCGTAGACCGCATCGTGGGTGGATTGGAGAAAAAGTCCATGATCATCACTCCGGACGAAAAGAAATCCATTGCGTACCACGAATCCGGCCATGCCACGGTGAGCTGGCTTTTGGAGCACGCTTCCCCCCTGGTGAAGGTGACCATTGTGCCCCGCGGAAAGGCCCTGGGCGCGGCCTGGTACCTGCCGGAAGAACGCCACCTCACCACGGCTGAACAGTTGTTGGACGAAATGTGTGCCACACTGGGCGGACGCGCAGCCGAAGAAGTGGTTTTTGGAAAAATCTCCACGGGAGCGCTGTCTGACTTGGAAAAAGTAACCAAGCAAGCACGCGCCATGGTGACCGTGTACGGCTTGAATCCCGTTTTGGGCAACATAACCTACTACGACTCATCGGGCCAAACCGAGTACCAGTTCGACAAGCCGTCTTCGGAGAAGACGGCGGAGGTGATCGACGCAGAAATCCACGCGCTCATTGAGGGGCAGTACGAACGTGCCAAGCAACTTTTGCGCGACAATTTGGACAAACTGCACGCCTTGGCGGAAGACCTCATGAAGAACGAGGTAATTTTCAAGGAAAACCTGGAAGCTATTTTTGGGGTGCGTCCTTGGAAGTCCAAGCAAGACATTTTGGACGCCTTGGCTCAGGAAGCGGATGCCGCGAAGCAAACTGCAGAAAACAACCCAGAGGGAGCTGTTTTGCCGGAACCTGCAGACCCAGAAACGGTACAATTCGCGAAAAAGAACACATCGGACACGCCCTTGAACGAAAATTCATCGGAAGACAACGTGTAGTTTACCGAATTTTCGGTACTTTGCGTTGCCCAAGGTGAAAAGGGCTGAAATCGATGGCAGGATTGTTGGGGAAAGTATTGGCCATTTTGAGCGGTCGTCCGGACTTGGAGCCTTCCGAGCCGGCAACCGATGTACGCGGCAAATACGCCCCCCGGGAGTCCGAACCCCTGGACATTAAGTTCGTAAAACGCTTCACGGAAAGCGGCGGGTATTTCCTTTTTTGCGAATCGCGAGAGGAAATCATGAACAACTTGCGCAACATCCAGTCCGAAATACGTCCGCGTGCCTTTTGGAGTCCGGAGTCGTCGGTTCAAAATCTGTTGGAGCAAGCCCAAGTTTCCATAGCCTCGTGCGCCGCAGATGCGGACGTGATGGTAACGGGAGCGGAGGCTTTGGTGGCGTTCACCGGCGGAATCATGATTACGGACAACCAAACCGGCGGCATGAAGGCCTCGCAATTCCCGGCGGTTCACGTGGCCTTGGGCAAAACCTCCCAACTGGTAGACAGTCTGTCGGACGGGATGCGGCGCATCAACAACGCAACGCGGGAGCAGCGTCCGCAACAAATCATCACGCTCAAGGGCAAATCGGACGAATCGGTTCGCCAAGCATCTGCAGATCCCAACAAACACCGCGAACTGTACTTGCTGCTCTTTGAAGACGGAACGATCTGATCGTTTCCGCACCCAATACACGCACTTAATGGCCTGGACAGAAACCCAAAAACGCACGCTTTCCGGCGTGGCGTACGCCGTCGGCATTGTTGCCATTGTCACACAAGGAGCGCAACCGTTTCTGGTTTTATCCGCAGTCGCATCGTTTTATACGGCCCGCGAAATCGGACGCATGAGCGCCCTTCCGTGGTTCGCCCGGCTGGGCTTAGCCGCCTATGCCGTGGGCGGTTTTTACATGGGCCTTCAATGGGCTTTAAACGGAGCAGTCCAGATGAACGAAAACATTGGGTACCAGTGGGTACGCATTGGCGTGCCTTTCTTTCTCATCTGGGCGAGCGATAGCTTTGCCTACGTGGGCGGTAGATGGCTGGGAAAAACGCCCTTGGCTCCCCGCATTTCGCCCAAGAAAACGTGGGAAGGCGCTGCTTTTGGCGCTGCCGGAACGGCATTAACCGCCTTGGTTTTTGGGCATTATTGGCCCGACTGGAGCGGTTCCTGGCCCTCTTGGGCCTTGGGATTGACGGTGGCCGTGGCGGCCCCGTTGGGCGATTTGGTGGAATCCTATGCCAAACGCAAAGCCGGCATCAAGGATTCCGGTGTCTTTCTCCCGGGGCACGGTGGTTGGTTCGACCGGCTCGATAGTTATATCCTTGTTGCTTGGTGCCTGGGACTTGCCGCACTTTTGCAAAATTGACGGGTCGCATCGAAGCCAACGCAACGTGCTTCCCAACACTACTTTAACAAAATCAACTACACTCCCCCCACTCCATGAATCGGACTGCCCTTTCGGCTGCCGCCTGGACCGTGTTGGCCCTGTTGGGTGCCAACCTCGGAACCGCAAACGCACAGCGCACCACCAAAGAAAAAGTATCGTTTGACGTCGTTCGCCCACCCCTGAAGCCGGTTGCCGCGGGGACCGCTGCCGATGTGCGGGTGGTCTTGGGCTACAAACCGGAGGTGGACGCAGTGATTGCCGCCAACGACGCCGCTTTCCAGCGCGCCATGGACGAATACCCCGCCATTGAAGCCGCTGCGAAGGCAGCCTACGATCAGCGCTACGCCCAGTACCAAAAAGAACTGGAGGCCTGGAACGGAAAATCGTTGGCCGGAAAAATCATTGAGAAGCAACTTTTGGAGAACCAAAAGCCCCTGCCTCCCGCCCCCTACTACCCACCGTCCAAGCCGGTTAAACAGCCGGTGGTGCACGAAACCCTGTTCGACGAATCTTCGTTGGCCGCTACCTACGGCCAAATTACCGGTCTGAAAAAAGGTGCGGGTGGACTTCAAGTGGAATTGACCTTGCTGGGATTTGAGCACAGCGACCCCAAGGCCGTGGTCAAGAACGTGAGCACCTACAATTCCTCCACCAAGCAATCCGTCACCATCCAAAAGGCTCAGTGGGAGTTTGGCTACCGCCATCCGGTTCGCGTTTTGGTTCGCGACGCCAGCGGCGCCGTTCTGTGGGACGAAACGCCGGCGTCGGTAACGGAATTCACGCCCCACAGCACCGATTTGGTTCCGGGCGCACAACCTCCGTATCCCGTGGAGTTCTACCTTCCTCCGTTGGAAACCAAGGCCATGCAAGCCAGCATGACCCAAATTCAAAAGGAACTGAATTCGCATTTGGGCACGGTACCCATGACGTTGGAACTTCCGGTGTACGGCGTAACCGGCGGCAAATTGGACTACACGGACCTGAACACGGCCCAGTTGAAAGCGATGGAAGGTTACCGTTTGCTGAAGGCAGATCCTACCCGCGCGGCCAACAACTTGAAAGAAGCGGGAGCGGCTTGGGAAGCCGCCTTGGGTGAATTCAACCCCTTGGACAAAAAGGCACGAATCCAGCCCAACATGGTCGCGGACTTAACCTTCAACGCCGCCTACGCTTTGGCCTACGCCCAGGAATGGGACCGCGCGCAAGCGGTGCTGAACCGGGCCGCCGGCTGGGACTTGTCCAAGAAAGAGCGCGAGGACCTGAAAGAAGCCGCTGACTTTTTGGCGGACTGGAAAGCCCGTTTTGTGCGTCTTTAATACCCCTTGATTTTCTTTTCAAAAGCCCCGCGGCGCGCCGCGGGGCTTTTTTGTGCCCCAAAACCCCGCACAAGCCGCCGCCCGCCCGCGGGCGGCGGCCAAAAGTCCTTCAACCAAATCAACGTACCTTTGCCAAAATTCGCACGAATGAACAACTCCTACGCCTCTACCCTCACCTTGCGCATGCACCGCGAAGGCAAAACCATCCTTTTGGTAGCTACCGCGCTCTTGTTGGGCGCCTTATTTGGATTGGACTACTTGGAATGGCCCCGCGCGGTGAGCTTGGGCTTGCAGCTGGTCTTTTTGGGTCTGTACCTGGCAGTGGTTCAGTTCTTCCGCAACCCCGTGCGCACCACCGTG
Organism: uncultured Owenweeksia sp.; assembly: GCA_964464855.1. Classification (GTDB taxonomy): domain Bacteria; phylum Bacteroidota; class Bacteroidia; order Flavobacteriales; family Schleiferiaceae; genus CAMDTE01. The sequence goes on from CAYXHJ010000009.1 coordinate 8,543, forward strand.
GCCCAGGCGAACGAAATCATTGCCCCGTGCGACGGTGAGGTGGTGGTCATTCAAGAGGCCATCGAGGATGAGTACTTCAAAGAAAAGCGCATTCAGGTTTCCATCTTCATGTCCCCGCTGAACGTGCACGTCAATCGGTACCCCAACGAGGGAACCGTGCGCTACGCCAAGTACCACCCGGGCAAATTCCTCGTGGCGTGGCACCCCAAATCCAGCACGTTGAACGAACGAACTACGGTGGTGGTGGACGGCCCCAAAACAGGACCTGTTTTGTACCGACAAATCGCCGGTGCAGTGGCGCGTCGGATCAAAATGTACGCCAAAGAGGGCCAAAACGTGCGTGCGGGCCAAGAATGCGGATTCATTCAGTTTGGATCCCGAATGGACTTGTTTTTGCCGTTGAACGCGGAAATTTGCGTCAAAATTGGCGACCGTCCCGCCGGCGGGGTGGATTGCATCGCGCGCATCCCGGCATAAGCCCAATGCTACGGATGGGCCTAACGCTCCATCTGCGTGCGGTACTAAACTATTAAAGGTCTGGAGTCAACGGGGCAGTGCCGCCGTATAGCCGCGTTCGCGGGCCCAGGTGTAGGCCTGTTCCACGGCCTGATCAAAAGTTAAATCGGAGTTGTCCAGGACCAAGGCGTCGTGGGCTTGCAGCAAGGGCGAATCCAAGCGGGCTTGGTCTTCGGCGTCGCGCTGGGCCAAGTTGGTAGCGATGTCTTCTACGGTGAGGCCATCGGTGCTGCCTTTGGCCTCCATTTCTGCAAAACGACGGGCCGCGCGCACGTCGGGGCGGGCCGTCATGAAAATTTTGAGTTTGGCTTCCGGGAAGACCACCGTTCCGATGTCCCTCCCGTCCATCACCACGCCCGGCGAATCCGTTCCCAACTTTTGCTGCTGCGCCACCAGGGCCCGGCGCACTTCCGGAACCGCACTCACCTTGCTCACGATTTGGCTGATTTCCATCGTCCGAATTTCCGCCTCCACGTCCTCTCCGTTCAACAAGGTGTGCTGCTGGCCGGACGCCTCCCAACGCCAGCGGATGTCCAAGGTTCCGGCACCCGCGCGGAGCGCTTCGGCCGCGGCGGGGCTGACGGAAGAACCGTCGGGGCCCACCCAACCGTTGCGCAGGGCGTGCAAGGCCACCGCGCGGTACATGGCGCCGGTGTCCACGTACAAATAGCCCAAACGTTGGGCCAAAATTTTGGCGACGCTGCTCTTTCCGGTGGAGGAAAATCCGTCGATGGCGATGGCGTTCATGCTTAAAAGGTGCGGACCAAGCCGAATTGATGCAAGCGCCCCGCCACGTGCAGCGAGGTGTTGGCGTAGTTGTACTGCATGCGACCGGCCCGAAGCCCTACCCCCAGCGCAAAACCGGCGTTGGAGGAACGCGTGGGCAGGCGCATCTCAATTTGGCGCCGGAAGTCGTAGGAAAGTTGGATGCGCAGGCGGCTGCCGGGGGTGAATTCCGCGCCCAACAAAACGTGCCGCAGGGCCAGATTGGCCAAGCTGGGAGGATTGTAGGTGCGCACGCCGGTCAGCGGATCGCGGTCGTAAGCGTTGGGGTCGTCGTAGCTGAGGTTGGGCGTTTCCAGGTGGGTCAGGGCCAAGGACCACCGCATGGGCATGTACTTCAAGCGGTTGGAGAGGCCCAACTGCACGTCCACCGGGGTTGCGGGCAATTCCACACCGAAGGATTCTATGGTTTTGCCCAGGTTTTTCACCACCAAACCGGCTGCCCAGCGGCCGTCGGCCCAAGTGCGCACCGCGCCCCAATCCGTGAATACGGCGGTGGAGGTGTATTGGCTGTAGGCGAGCATCGAGTAATGCAGGGTAGCTCCCACGGACCAGTGCCGGTTCACGCGGTAGGCAACCCCCACGCGGGGGTCCGTTTCCTGCGCCCGAAACGTGCCCAATACTTCACCGGAAGGGTCTGTGAGGGCCAGAGAAGCCGTGGCCAACTGCCGCACGCCCACCCCCAGCACCCAACGGTTGCGGAGGCGGAAACCCGCGGTGAGCTCCGCCTGCTGGAGGCCGTCGGGCCAACGCGCCCCGCTCAAAACCACTTGGGAACGCGCAGCGGAATCGGCACCGGAAAATGCGGTTGCCAGCAAAGCAGGATTCAGTACGGAGAAGCCAACGTCCCCTTGCGGATGCGCCACGGCAGCACCGGAAAGGGCCGCCACGCGGGCATGGGCCGGCACACTTACTTGGGACCAGGACGTTGCGGGCAGGATCAGCAACCCCCACAGGAGCAGGTTTTTCCCGACGCAACCCCAAAACAACGAGGGGTTTTTCACGCGTTAAAGGTACGTTTTACGCCTCGGAAAGCACTTTGGGCGCCTTCACTTTTTCCGCGAGCACCGCAAAGTCCAACACCTCAGCCATGGTACGCACATAACGCACTTCCATGCCCTTCAAGTATGCTGCCGGGATGTCGTTGACGTCCTTTTCGTTGTCTGCGCACAGCAAAACGGTCTTGATGCCGGAGCGCTTGGCGGCCAGCAACTTCTCGCGGATGCCGCCCACGGGCAACACGGTGCCGCGCAACGTAATTTCCCCGCTGAGCGCCAGCTTGGAACGCACCTTGCGCTGCGTAAAGAGGCTCATCAGCGCCGTCAGCATGGCAATACCGGCGGACGGTCCATCCTTGGGGGTGGCGCCTTCCGGCACGTGCACGTGGACGTCGTTCTTGGTGAACCATACCGGGTTCAGTCCCAGTGCCTCCGCGTTGGAACGCAAGTAGGTCAGGGCAATGGTGGCAGACTCCTTCATCACGTTGCCCAAGTTTCCGGTCAGGTTCAACTTGCCCGTGCCGGGAGAGACGGTGCTTTCCAGGAAGAGGATGTCTCCGCCCACGGGGGTCCAGGCCAAACCGGTGGCCACGCCGGCCACGTCGTTGTTGATGGCGCGGTCCCGGTCAAACCGAGGCGTGCCCAAGTACTCTTTGATCTGCTCCACGCTGGGGCTGTCCGGGAATGCTTCTTCCAAGGCCTTGGCTTTGGCAGCTTTGCGGGCCAAACCGGCGAGCTGCTTGTCCAAACCGCGGACGCCGGATTCGCGCGTGTACTGGTCCACCACCGCGCCCATTTCCGTTTTGCCCAGCACCACGGACTTAGGGGGCAATCCGTGCTCTTCCAACTGCTTGGGAAGCAAGTGCTTGCGGCCAATTTCTACTTTTTCCTCCAACGTGTATCCGTTGACCTCAATGATCTCCATGCGGTCCCGAAGGGCGGGCTGAATGGAGCTCAAACTGTTGGCCGTGGCGATGAACAAGACCTTGGATAAATCGTAGCCGATCTCCAGGAAATTGTCGTGGAAACTGTTGTTCTGGGCGGGGTCCAGCACCTCCAACAAGGCCGACGACGGATCTCCTTGAACGCCGTAGGAAAGCTTGTCTATTTCGTCCAACACGAAGACCGGGTTGGAGGCTCCTGCCTTTTTCAAGCTGGCCAAAATTCGGCCGGGCATGGCGCCAATGTAGGTTTTGCGGTGGCCGCGGATTTCGGATTCGTCCCGCATGCCGCCCAAACTCATGCGCACGTAGGGACGGCCCAGGGCCTCCGCTACGCTTTTGCCCAGCGAGGTTTTGCCCACGCCGGGAGGGCCGTACAAACAGATGATGGGGCTGCGGAGGTCGCCCTTGAGCTTGAGGACGGCCAGGTGCTCCAAAATGCGCTCCTTCACCTTTTCCAAGCCAAAGTGGTCCCGGTCCAGAATGCGGGCCGCGCGCTTGAGGTCGATGTTTTTCTTGGCGGTTTTGTTCCACGGAAGGTCCAGCATCAGCTCCAAATAGGAGCGCTGGATGCTGAAATCCGGAACCTGGGGGTTCATGCGCTGCAAGCGCAACAATTCCTTGTCAAAATGCGCAGCCACGTCCACGGGCCAGTCCATCTTCACGCCCCGCTGGCGCAGGTTTTCAATTTCCGCTTCTTGGCTGACGCCGCCCAACTCCTCCTGGATGGTCTTCATCTGCTGGTGCAGGAAGTACTCGCGCTGCTGCTGGTCAAAATCCTGACGCACCTTGTTGGCGATCTCGTTCTTGACCTCCAGCATTTGCTGTTCCGACGTCAGGTGCTTGAACACCCCGTGGGCACGCGCCTTCAAATCCGCCTCTTGCAGCAACTCTTGCTTGTCTTTTACTTCGATGCCCGCCATGTTGCTGGCGATGAAGTGCAGCAGGAAGGTGTCCGACTCGATGTTCTTGACCGCAATTTGCGCTTCCGACGGAATGTTGGGGCTTTCTTGGATGATTTGCAGGGCCAATTCCTTGATGGAGGACATCAGGGCCTTGAATTCCTTGTCTTTTTGGGTGTAGCGGACGTCGTCTAGCAGCTCAATTTTGGCTTTCAGGTACGGCTTGACGCCCACGGTCTCCACAATGCGGAAGCGGCGCTTGCCCTGCAGGATGGCCGTGATGTTGCCGTCGGGCATGCGGAACATGCGCACCATTTGCACCAAGGTTCCCACTTCGTAGAGGTCGTCGGCCTCCGGATCCTGCGTATCCGGATTGCGTTGGGCCATAACGCCAAAGATTTTCTTGCCTTTTTGGGCGTCCTGGATGAGCTTGATGCTCTTGTCCCGGCCGGCCGTCACGGGCGAAACCACGCCGGGAAACAGCACCGTGTTGCGCAGGGGCAAAATGCCCACCACCTCCGGGACGTCCGCCTCCGGCAGGTTGTTGTCTTCTTCGTTGGTAACGAGGGGAATAAAATCCGTATCGTCCGACATCAGTCGGGAAAAGTTGAGTGCATCCATGGAAACAAACGTTAGGCAAGGGTCGTGCCACGGCGGAAATCAGCCGTTTTGGCATGCACCTCAGACAGAATGGCGCGGTGCGCCGGGGTCAGGGCTAGGGAGCGGCGCTGCATCACGCGCTCGGCCGTTGCCAATGCCTTGTCCAGCGTGTATTCGGACAGTCCTTGGGGACCGCCCCAGCTGAAGTCCGGTATAAAGTTGCGCGGAAAACCGGCGCCAAATACGTTGCAGCTCACGCCCACCACGGTTCCGGTGTTGAACATGGTGTTGATGCCGCACTTGCTGTGGTCGCCCAGCACCAGGCCGCAGAATTGCAACCCCGTGCGTTCAAAACTGCCGCGCGGGTAGCTCCAGAGTTTGACCTCTTCGTAGTTGTTCTTGAGGTTGGAATTGTTGGAGTCTGCGCCAATGTTGCACCACTCGCCCAAAACGGCGTTGCCCAAAAAGCCGTCGTGCCCTTTGTTGGAGCGGCCCCACAGCACGCTGTTGTTGACCTCACCGCCCACGCGGCAGTCCGGGCCCACGGTGGTGGGCCCGTAGATTTTGGCACCCATTTTCAGGACGGCGTGGTCGCCCAAGGCCAAGCCGCCGCGCACCATACACCCTTCTTGGATTTCCGAATCCGCCCCCAAATAGATGGGACCGGTGGTGGTGTTGAGCACGCTGGCCAGCGCCTGCGCGCCGGGCTCCGCAAAGAATCGATCGCCCAGTACGGTGGTGCTGGGGTGCACGGGCGCGGAGGTTCGTCCGGCGGTCCACACCGCAAAATCGCGTTCCAGCTCCGCGCCGTTGTACTGGAAGAGGTGCCAGAGGCGGGAGATGCGGACGGCGGAGGCGTCGGAGACGACGACGCGGTCCGCGGTGGGCTCTGGGAGCAGTCGCGGATCGGAGGCCGCACGGTCTGCGAAGACGGCAACGACGGTCTCGTTCCAAACCAGGGTTTGCCCGGGCCGAAGATCGGCGACGGCGGCCGCCAAGGCGTCCGTGGGGCACACACCGGCCTCCCAATACACGGCCGGCCCGTCCCAGGAGGGATACGCCGGGAGGGCGTGAAACAGGGACTCCGTACCGAAGTACACGTCGGCACCCAAACGCTTGCGCCACTTTTCCGCCAGCGTTCCAATGCCCAAGCGCAAATCGCCCACCGGGCGCGTGGCCACCAACGGCAACAAAGAGGCGCGCTCTGCGCCATCCACCAATACTATTTTCAGTGCACTCATGAAGCGACAAGTTACGGAAAGACCTGAAAAATCAGAGCATAAAAAAACCGCCCCAAGGGGCGGTTTTGAACCCAAATGGGGTGTATTACTTGCTGAACTTCGCGTAGCGATTGCGGAACTTGTCCACGCGGCCGGCGGTGTCGATCAACTTCACCTTGCCCGTGTAGAACGGGTGGGAGAACATGGAAATTTCCATCTTGATCAAGGGGTACTCCACGCCGTCCACCTCAATGGTTTCTTTGGTGTTGGCGCAGGATTTGTTGAGGACAATATCGCCCGTGCCCATATCTTTGAAGGCGCACATGCGGTAGCTCTCGGGGTGAATTCCTTTTTTCATCGCGTTTTTTATTAAAATTGAGTCGAGTTTTTGCCCGACTCCCAATTTGCGGATGGCAAAGATACAAAAAATAGTTCTACGCGCGGCGGTTCTCGCAACCCTGCTTTGGACGGCAGCCTGCAGCCCCGAAATGAACTTCGTGGAGCGCGACGCCGTGCTTCGTTTTTCCCAAGACACCGTTTTTTTGGACACCGTCTTCGCGCAGGTGGGTTCCAGTACGCGCAGCGTTCGCGTCGTCAATCCGACGTCGGACAACCTGCGGATCAAACGCATTGAACTTGCCGGGGGCGCCAGCAGCCCCTTCCGCATCAACGTCAACGGCAACGTGGGACCCAGCGTGGAAGACGTGGAATTGGCCGCCGGAGATTCGCTGTGGATTTTTGTGGAGGTTACGGCACCGCCGCAGGGCGCACAATTCCTCTACACGGATTCCATTGTGGTGCAAACCGGCACCGTGCGCCAAGACATTGACCTGGTCACCTTGGCCCTGGACGCGCACTTCCACTACCCCACCAACGAATTGGTCATCCCGCAACCGGACCCCAACCAACCCCTGCGCATCCCCTACAAAATCCTCCCCCCAAACACCGTCTGGACCAACGACAAGCCGCACGTGGTCTACGGTTACGTGGTGGTGGACAGCGCTCAAACGTTTCGCATTGAGCCCGGAACGCAAATCCACTTCCACGCCAACTCCGGCCTGTGGGTGTACCGCGGCGGCACCTTGGAGGTGGATCCCCTTTCCCTGGGCAGCCAACAAAATCCGGTGGTCTTTCAGGGAGACCGACTGGAACCTTTTTACGACGACATCCCCGGTCAATGGGGCGGCGCCCTGGGCGGCATTTTTGTGCAATCGGGCGCCACGGCCAAATTCCAAAACGCCGTGGTGAAGAACGGAACCGTGGGGATCCGGGTGGATTCCACGGCGTCCAGCACGCCCAACCTCACCCTCCACAACACCGTGGTGGAGCACCACAGCCGCGCGGGCATCTACAGCGGCTTTGGCAACGTGCGCGCCACCAACACGGTGGTAGCGGACGCCGGCCTCTACGGAGTGTACGCACTGGGCGGACGCGTGGTGATGGACCACTGCACCGTGGCCAACTACTTTGGGAGCGGCCGCTCCACCCCCACCCTGGGCCTGTTCAACTACTACGAAGACGCCAACCAAATCAAGCGTTTGCGCCCCCTGCTCCAAGCGGATTTCGCCAACTGCATTGTGACGGGCAACAACGTGCAGGAGGTGGGCATTGGCAAGGTGGACGGAGCCGCCTTCAACTACAAATTTGACAAATGCTTGCTGACGATCCGCACCCAACCGGATCCGCCGGTGTACAGCCTCAGCGACGCAACCCATTTCGACGGCTGCCTGATCAACCAGTCCGCGCGCCTCAAAAGCCCCCTGCAATCCAACTACCTTCCGGATTCGCTATCCCCCGCGCTCAACGTGGGCAGACTCCCCGCCGCCCAACGGGTACCCATCAGCCTCAACGGTTTGAGCCGACTGCCCTACCCCGACCTGGGCGCATTGGAACGCCCGGAGTAGCGCCACTCCACGCACAGCAACACAACAACACCCTCGGGCATTGGGTGAACAACCCTCTCTATCCAAAGCGATGCATTCCGCCGTGGATTTTGGGAAGGACTTATACCTCCCAGATTCTCCAGTTAATAGAGTTACTGATAAGGGGGGGACCTCAAAAAATCTAAAATTATCTTTTTGTTTGTTTAGAATTTTCGGGGGGAATACAATTTGGCTGATTTGTCCGTAACCGTTGTAGCTAATGGCGCTCACAATATCTTGAGTTACTCCCGCAACCTTTGATTTGATGGTGTTCAGCTCGCCAAGTCCGTTGTAGCCGTAATCCACTTGATCGCCATCTGGGTACTGCGCTTGCAGGATTCGCCCAAAGGAGTCAAAGAATTTTTGTGTGGTAAAATTCCGCACGCCATGCATGGGCACATCAATCGACACCTCCTCTTCTACGCGTTGCCCCAGTTCATCGTACCGGAAGTAATCGCTTTTGAAGCTGCCGCCCTGGGTAATTGAAACAATACGCCCAGCACCGTTTCGCCCATCGTTGTAACTACCGTAGGTGTAATCAACATCGTACAGGTCTGTCCCGGTTGAGTTAGGCATGCGCTTGTTTATCAGGCGGTTGTAGTCATACTCCATGGTAATGGAACCACCGAAGGATTGCGTGGCTGGAGTATTAATGGCAATGACGTTGCTTCTGCGAAGGCATAAGGCGGTGCAGGGAGCCATTGGAATCTACAGAATTACTGTATATCGATGCTGGAAACGCCAGAAATTCCAAATCGCTGGACTTGTGCGTGATAGAAATCAAAGTTATTGTGACTTTAGATATTGAGGTCTTGGCATGGGGGATAAATTCTGCGGTCATCGTTGCTGTGGCATTCAATAAGTAATCAACACAATCAATTATTGAATCCAAACCCGTGTGTAGCATGGGGAATCATTTTCAAATAGCTCTCTTTTGTAAGCTTGATTATATATCTTATAACGTTGATTAATTCTATTCTTTTTTTTCCTCTCAACACTAGTTGGCCTTGCAAAATCATAGGATTCGCTAAGAAAAATAACCACTTCAATTTTATTACATTGATCTTCAAGCTGTACAAATGTTGGCATTATACCAACCCCCTTGAACAAAATTAAATTCTCGGAACTCGGGATCTCTACTTTGAAAAAACCCGCTATATCCGACATGCCTACTATTAATGAATCATCAATAAAAATGAATACTCCAGGTAAAGTTTCCAATTGTTCTGAAATCACTCTTCCTTCGATAATTCTGCTTTGTGATTGACAATTAAATTTTGTGAATATAAATACAAAAATTAATACACAGTATTTTTTCATTTCCTAATATTTATATTTTTTAAGGTGCTTTATATTCATGAGTGTAGTCATATTCTGCAGGCTGATTCTGACCATCAATTCTGTACAATATAATAAAACTTGCATTCGGCACAAACGTCTTATCATTTTGAAGAGCCTTAACATCTTGCGAAAGATTTGGCGCAGATTGAGTTGCTCCCAATTGGCCTTCAGGATGTGTATGAAATTGTTGTATAACTCCGTCATGACTAAAAGCACTGCCGTATTTTTTTTGTAATGAACGAAGTGTTCCTTTAGATGATGTATATGTATTTTCCGAATATTGCGCTAATACCATATCCGTTATTTCTCCTGAGGCAATAGATGAATATGAGAAGCCTTTAATTTCTTTGCCAAGATATTCTGAAAGCTCCAGTGTAAAAGATTTAATCCCATCTACAGTTGGTTGTCCTTCTCCACCAACCTCAAAAACCTGATCACTTGTCTTCCAATTCTGACCATCGGATAAAATTCCCTTTTCGATTCCAATCATGACCACTTCAAATTCACCGTTCTTACTATATTTTAAATCTCCATTACGTTTCGTTGTTATTATTCGATCGGGATGATTATTTTCCTCTCCAACTTGAGTAACTGTACCTGTCTTTTTATTGAATGTAAAATCTGTTAAACCAATTGGGTCGATTCTGTTGGTAGGATTATTGCTTACGAAATGAAAAGGCGTTTTATCGGGAGCAATGTCTAACATCGGATCCACACTCAACCACACCCCCAGCTTATTCTGGAAGTACCTGGCCCCGTAGTAGGCCAGTCCGGTTTCGGGGTCTAGTTCTTTGGCGTTGAAGCGGTAGGGTGAGGTAAAGGCATAGGTGTTGGCGTTCCACTGATGCATTTCTTCACCCCACGGGTTGTACATGAAAAACTCGTGGGTGTAGCCGTCTC
>CAYXHJ010000010.1:0-17765 GCA_964464855.1 uncultured Owenweeksia sp.
GGCAAGAACAACGGCACGCGAGTGGAAATCAAGTCCGGTTTGGCATTGGGCGAGACTTTGGTGGACAAAGGCGCCCGCACGGTGCGCAACGGCCAGTCCGTGAAAGTAATGACGGAATCTGCGAAATAAGCCATGGAAAACAACGAAAAAGACACGCACCACGCCGGGCAAAACCTGGAGCTGGTTCCTGAGTTTGGCCTGACCACTTGGGCGGTGAACAACCGCATTACGGTCAGCGTATTGACCGTCATCATTCTGATTGCGGGATTGCTGGCGTACCGCAGCATGCCGGCGGAAACCTTCCCGGAAATCAACCAACCAGAAATCTTCATCACCACCATTTACCCGGGCAACGCGCCCTTGGACATGGAACGTTTGGTGACTCGTCCCATTGAAAAGGAAGTAAAATCCATTTCTGGCGTGGATAAAGTAACCAGCACCTCCAGTCAGGGCTTTAGTACCATTCGCGTGAAATTTGATTTCTCTGTAGAGCCTTCAGAAGCTTTGCGTAAGGTGAAGGATAAAGTAGACGCAGCACAAGCCAGCGCAGATTTCCCTCGGGACCTTCCTGCAGCGCCAAACGTTGCGGAGTTTAAGTTTTCGGAGTTGGTACCCATCCAGAACATCAACTTGTCCGGGAATTACACCCCCACGCAGCTGAACGAATATGCGGAGTATTTGGAAGAAAAGATTGAGGATCTTCCGGAAATCAGCAAGGTAGACATCCGCGGCATGGATGCTCGTGAGGTTGCGGTCCGTTTGGACATGCAGCAAATGCAGGCCATGAGCATCAGTTTTGGCGACATTGCACAGGCCATTCAGTCGGAAAACATGTCTATTTCTGGGGGTGATATTTTGGTGGACGGCTACCGCCGAAACGTTCGAATTTCCGGTGAAATGAATCAAGTTGCGGAATTGGCAGAATTGGTTGTCAAGCACGAAAAAGGCAATTTGGTTTATTTGAAAGACATCGCAGAGGTTTCGTTTGGCGAGGTAGAAAAAGAATCTTATTCTCGTGAATACACCAAGCCCGTGGTGACGTTGGACGTCGTTAAGCGCGGTGGAGAAAACCTGATCGCGGTTTCGGATAAGATCCGCACCATCCTTGCCGAAGCGAAGGCAGAGGTATTGCCGGACGATGTGCAAGTTTCGGTGACCAACGACCAGTCCAACCGTACGCGCAATCAATTGGGCGAATTGGAGAACTCCATCATTTTTGGTGTACTCTTGGTGGTATTGGTGCTCATGTTCTTCTTGGGTTTGCGCAACGCCTTATTTGTGGGCATTGCCATTCCGTTGTCCATGTTGCTGAGCTTCTTCATCTTAGGGGCTATGGGTGTGACGTTGAACACCATGGTGCTGTTTGCGTTGGTCTTGGCCCTGGGCATGCTGGTGGACAACGGCATTGTGGTGGTGGAGAACATCTACCGCTATACCGATATGGGCTTTGATTTGATGACGGCAGCGCGCAAGGGAACGGGTGAAATTGCCATTCCCATCATCTCGTCTACGGCAACCACGGTAGCGGCCTTCTTGCCTTTGGCCATCTGGCCAGGACTTATTGGTCAGTTCATGAAGTATTTACCCATTACCCTAGTGATTGTGCTTTCGTCCTCTTTGTTCGTTGCCTTGGTAGTCAACCCGGCGTTGGCTTCGCGGTACATGAAAATTAAAGAGGAGGGCATTGATGTCAAAAAGTGGTCCCGTCGCGGATTTTGGTGGGCAGGCGTGGGCCTTCCCTTGAACTTGGCAGGTTACGCGGTGGACGGAACCGCAGCAACGGCGCTGCACGTGGTGGGCAATCTGTTGTTCTACAGCGGCGCTTTAACGGCCCTGTACGTATTGTGGTTGCACAACGCCACCGAGCGATTCCGCGAAAGCAACTTACCGAAGTTGGAGAATTTCTACGGACGCTTGGTAGGATTTGCTCTTCGAGCGAAAAACGTGAACCGTTTTTACTACGGTACCATTGGCTTATTGGTAGTGAGTGTGGGCCTTTTGGTTGCATTTCCACCGCAAGTGGTCTTTTTCCCTTCCAACGAGCCCAACTTGGCCAACATTTACATCGAGTTGCCGATTGGGACCGATATTGAAGAAACTAACGCACTCACCAAGCGTGTGGAAGAGCGCGTTTTGAAAGTTGTCGACAAGTATTCGTATGTGCAAGACGGAGCGAAGTACAACTTCATGGTGGAGTCTGTCATTGCTCAAGTGGGTGCTGGAACCGGCGACCCGCGTACAGGAAACACGGCGGAGAAGACCCCGCACAAGGCCAAGGTGATCGTGGCCTTCCGCGAGACTGCTTTTCGCGTGAACGAATCGGGAGATAAGGTCTTAAGCTCTGTGGTACTGGACGACTTACGGGCCAACTTAAAAGGTTTCCCAGGTGCCGTCATTGCCGTAGACAAAGACGCAGCAGGCCCTCCCGTCGGCCCACCAATCAATCTGGAATTCTCGGGCGACGATTACACTCAAGTTTTGGCCGCGGCTGAAGGTGCACGCGCCTACATCCAAAGTCAGGGCTTCCAAGGCATTGACGAGCTCAAATTGGACGTAGAGTCCGGCAAACCGGAAATGCCCATCGCTATTGACCGCACCAAGGCACGCTCGCTGGGCGTATCCACGGGCCAAGTTGGCGACGCCATCCGTACCGCCTTGTTTGGCAAGGAAGTGGATCGATTTAAGGATGGGGAGGACGATTACCCCATCAACATCCGCCTTCAGGACGACTACCGCTACAACACGGATAATTTGCTCAACCAGCGAATTACGTTCCGGGATCAGGCGTCCGGTAAAATCAAGCAGGTTCCCATTTCAGCGGTGGCTACTGCTTCCAAAGCTTCTACCTTCAGTTCCGTGAAGCGCAAGGAAGGAGACCGCGTCATCACCTTGTTTTCTGGGGTTACCGAAGGGGCGAACGCCAACGAACTGGTTGCGAATATTAAAAATGCAATGGAGACCTATGCTTTGCCCGAAGGGGTAGAGGTATCATTCACGGGCGAGCAAGAGGAGCAAGCCAAGGAATTGAGTTTCTTGTCTAAGGCCTTGTTGGGCGCTGTGTTTTTGGTGTACTTGATCATCGTTGCGCAATTCAACAGCACCAAAGTGCCTCAAATCATCATGGCTACTGTGGGATTGAGTTTGATCGGGGTTTTCTTGGGTCTGGTCATCTTCCGCATGGACTTTGTGATCATCATGACGATGATTGGATTGATTTCGTTGGCAGGTGTCGTTGTGAATAACGCCATTGTATTGGCGGACTACTACGGACAATTGGTGATGCGCAGAAAGGCTGAGTTGGGTTTGAAGGAGGAAGATTTGCTTTCGCTGGACGAATACCGTCATCTCCTGGCGGAGACTGGGTCCACCCGTTTGCGTCCGGTTTTACTTACGGCCATAACCACGGTATTGGGTTTGATCCCCTTGGCCATTGGCATGAACATCAATTTCTTTACCCTCTTTACCCACAACGATCCGCAGATTTATGTGGGGGGTGATACGGTAATGTTTTGGGGCCCGCTCAGTTGGACGGTTATATTTGGACTCACGTTCGCTACCTTCTTGACCTTGGTAGTGGTGCCCGTTCAGTTGTTCCGGGCTGAGATGCAAAAGGCACGACGCGCTGAGCGCCGTACCTTAGCTGCGTGACGTCGGAAGAAACGTACGGTTTGACTTTGAGCGCGCTGCGCGCGCTGCCGGTGGAGGAACTTCCGGCAGCGTGCGCGCGCGTTCGTCGTTTTGCCTTGTCCCAAACCCGGGAGAAAGCTGGCCATTTGGCGGCGTCCTTGGGTGTAGCAGAACTCACTGTAGCCTTGCACTACGTGCTCAACACCCCCGAGGACGTACTGCTTTGGGACGTGGGACACCAGGCTTACGTGCATAAAATCATTACAGACCGCGGAAGCACGTTTGCCACGCAGCGAAAACCGGGCGGCTTGAGCGGTTTCCCCAAACGAGAGGAATCTCCATTTGACGCCTTTGGCGTGGGACACTCCTCTACGGCCTTGTCCGCTGCTTTGGGTTTCTGGCGCGCGGATGCGGCCACGGGTCGACGCCGCCAGCGCGTGGCGGTGGTGGGCGATGGGGCCTTGACCGGCGGTATGGCCTTTGAAGCCTTGAACGACGGCGGTGGGGTAGGGGCCGATGTCTTGCTTATTCTCAACGACAACGGCCTGTCTATTGAGCCCACCGTGGGGGCGCTGGCGCGTGGAGGCCCCTCCGCCTACCGTGGTTTTTTTGAATCTCTGGGCTGGACCTATTTGGACGCTGGATTAAGGGCAGAAAACACTCGGATGAACTCCGACATTCCCGTTGACGGCAACGACTGCCCGGCGGTGGTTGCGGCGCTTCGCGCCGCCCTTTCCCAACCCGGTCCCCGGGTACTTCACGTACGCACGCACCGCCCGGACCCTGCGGAGTGGGGCGCGCCTGAAAAACCGGTGCCTGCCGCGGCCTTTCAATCCCAATTTGCCGACGCGCTCCTGGACGCCGCCGCACAAGATGAACGCATTGTGGCCCTAACCGCAGCCATGGCGCCCGGTGCCGGACTGGATCGCTTTCGGTCGGTTTATCCTGCGCGATTTTTTGACGTGGGCATTGCGGAACAGCATGCCGTAACCACCGCGGCGGCTTTGGCCGCTGCAGGGCGCAAGCCGGTGGTCAGTTTGTACAGCACTTTTTTTCAGCGCGCTGTGGACCAATGGATCCACGATGTAGCGCTTCAAAATCTTCCGGTGGTTCTGTGTTTGGACCGCTCCGGCTGGGTAGGCGAGGATGGCCCTACGCACCACGGAGTATTTGACGTGGCTTTGCTGCGAAGCATCCCAAATACCACCGTTTATGCACCTCGGGACGGCGCTTCGTTGGCTCGAATGCTGCAGCGCGCTTTGGCGCTAAACGCCCCCACCGTGTTGCGCTATCCGCGCGGATTGGCTCCTCACGACGACGGTTTGGTGGAATCTGAGGAAGGCGCCTTGCTGCTGCAAAAGGCCGGTACAGGATCCCTGAATTCGGCCGGTCTGCATGTTAACAGCACGAACGCGGCTTCCGCGCACGGGACAACTCCGAAGGCTTTCGCACAGAACGCGGACGCTGCGGACGCGGCCATCCCTTGCGGAATCGTTCCGAATTCCGCCTCCCCAGACGTTGTCGCGGCGGCAACCGCTCGCGAGAACATTCTTCACTGGGCCGCGGGCACCACCGCAACTTCGGTTGCCCAACACCACCCGCACGAGGCCGTTTGGTACGTTGGGCGCATCTTGCCCTTACCGGCGGCGGCGCTGCGCGCCGCCGCGGACGAAAACCCCACTGCCGAGTGGCACGTTTGGGAAGACGCTCAATCCGTGGGTGGCTTGTGCGAGGGCATTGCGGCTTGGGCGGCCCAACACTGCCCCGGCCTTCGGGTGGTGCCGCACGGGTACGGCCCTGCTTTCTTGGCGCACGGTTCCGGACCGGCACCCTTATTTGGCGATTTTAACGACGGGTTGAAGGCGCGTTAGGTTGCTTGATGGTTGCGCTTTCGGCAAAAAAATATCCCAAAAAGTTGAACGTGAAAATACCCCAAAACGGTGAATCTGGGTACGTCGGACGGTACGCGCCGTCGCCGTCGGGTTATTTGCACTTTGGAAATGCGTCAACAGCGCTGTTGGCGTGGTTGCGCGCTCGGTCGGAGCACGGTCGATTTTTATTGCGGGTAGAAGACACCGATCCGCAGCGGTCCAAACCGGAATTTGCCCGAGCTGGGCAAGAAGACTTGCGCTGGATGGGCTTGGATTGGGATGGGGCGGTTGTCGTTCAATCCGCGCGATCGGAGGCGTACCAAGCGGCCTTGGAGCGTTTGCAGCAAAAAGGGTTGGTGTTTGCCTGCCGGTGCACGCGGAAAGATTTGCAGGCGGCCGTCGATGGCTCGGTGCGCGCTCCACACAGTGCAAGCGAGGTGGGGCCGCTGTATCCCGGAACATGTGCTTCTTTGGGTTTGCCGCTCAACGGCCCCTACACGGTGCGCGTGCTTCCGGACGGTTTCCCGGTGCGTCGGGCTGACGGGGCGTGGGCCTACACCTTGGCCGTGGTGGTGGACGACGCCGCTCAGGGAATCACGGAGGTGGTGCGCGGCAGCGATCTGGAATCCGCTACCCCGCAGCAGGAACAGTTGTTTGCTGCATTGGACTGCGTGCCGCCCCAGTATTTGCACGCGCCCCTGTGGATGGGCCCCGACGGTCAGCGCTTGAGCAAGCGGCACGGCGCTGTGAGCTTGCGGGATTGGCGGGCCTCCGGACGCACGGCCGAGGAATTGGTAGGCCGTCTGGCCTGGGGTCTGGGCCTACTGGAACAACCGATTTCGGTGCGACCGTCGGACTTGATTCAGGACTTTGCGTGGGATCGACTGCGCAAAACGCCCGTACCCGCGTCGGACTATTTACCTTTGGCCCCATGATCAAATCCATGACCGGCTTTGGCCGACACACTGCCACCGCGGGCAACACCACCGCGTCGGCAGAGATACGTTCCGTGAACAGCAAGCAGCTGGACCTGAATTTGCGCATGCCATCCTCCTTGCGCGAGTTTGAATTTGCCACCCGCAAGCACTTGAACGAGTGCATCGAGCGCGGCAAGGTAGACGTGCATGTGCAGCTGGAGACCAGCGCAGAGGCGCCAAAAGCACCCGCTTTAAACATTTCGCTGATCGAGGCCTACTGCACCCAATTGCGCGCGCTTTGCCCCAACGAAACCCCCACGGATGCGGAGCTTTTGGCTATGGCGTTGCGCCTGCCGGACGCCACCCGAAGTGTGGCGGAAGACCGCACGGAGGAGGAATGGATAGCGGTTTCTGAAGCGTTGGAAGGAGCTTTGGCGGCGTTCCAGCAGTATCGTTTGGACGAAGGCCGGGCGTTGGCGGATGACCTTTTGGCCCAGGTAGACGCCATTGAGCGTGCCCTGCACGAGGTGCCGAGGTACGAGTCGGAACGCATTCAAACGGTGAAAGAGCGGCTGTTGCGCGGCTTGGAAGGGATGGACTACAACCACGACCGCTACGAGCAGGAGCTGGTGCACTACGTGGAAAAGTTGGACATCAACGAGGAAAAGGTGCGCCTGCAGGCCCACTTAAATTATTTCCGGGCAACATTGGCCGAGGGCCAGGGCCGCAAACTGGGGTTCATTGCTCAAGAAATGGGCCGGGAAATCAATACCTTGGGCTCCAAAGCCAACCACGCCGAGCTGCAAAAATTGGTGGTGGGCATGAAAGAAGATTTGGAAAAAATTAAAGAGCAAGTGCTCAACGTTTACTGATTTAGGGCCCGCATTAACCCCCTACCTTTGTTCTATGGATTCGCACCGTTTCAACACGTTAACCATTCACGGCGGACAGCATCCGGACCCCAGCACGGGTGCCGTGATGCCGCCCATTTACCAAACGTCTACGTACGCCCAGTCTGCTCCCGGGGTGCACCAGGGCTACGAATACAGCCGCACCCAGAACCCAACGCGTCACGCACTGGAGCGCGCACTGGCCTCCATTGAGGGCGGTACGCACGCCATGGCTTTTGGCAGTGGATTGGCGGCGGTGGACGCGGTCCTCAAATTGCTGCAGCCGGGCGATGAGGTAATCAGCACCTCGGATTTGTACGGCGGTACCTACCGACTGTTCACCAAGGTGTACGAAGGTTTTGGCTTGAAGTTCCACTTTTCCCCCATGCAGGATGCGGATGCCGTCCGCGCGATGGTGACGGACCGCACGCGGGTTTTGTGGGTGGAAACCCCGACGAATCCCATGCTCAACACCATTGACATCGAAGCCATGGCCCGTATTGCAGCGGAGTGCGGCGCGTTGTTGGTGGTGGACAACACCTTTGCCACGCCGTATTTTCAGCGTCCGTTGGAATTGGGAGCGCACATTGTGCTGCACAGCGCTACCAAGTACTTGGGCGGACACTCGGACGTGGTTTTGGGCGCGTTGGTGGTGAAGGATCCCGCTTTGGCGGAGCGTCTGTATTTCATTCAGAACGCTTCTGGGGCCGTTTGCGGCCCCATGGACAGCTTTTTGGTGCTGCGCGGCATCAAGACCCTCCACGTCCGGATGGATCGCCACCAATCGAATGCGCAAGCCTTGTTGAGCTTTTTGCAGAATCACCCCGCCGTTGAGAAGGTGTACTACCCCGGTTTTGGCGGCATGATTTCTTTTGTGGTGCGCGGGAACGACCTTGCCACCGCATCCCGCGTGGCGTCTGCCTTGCGCGTTTTTACCCTGGCGGAAAGCTTGGGCGGTGTGGAGTCCTTAGTGGGCCACCCCGCCACCATGACGCACGCCTCCATCCCCAAGGAGCAACGCGAGGCGGTAGGCGTAACGGACGGTTTGCTGCGCCTGAGCGTGGGAATTGAAGACGTTCGCGATTTACAAGACGATCTGAATCAAGCACTTTCTCTACTTTAGCACCATGGCCGATAAATTTGCCGTCATTGGGTTGGGTCAGTTTGGCTCCGCCATTGCCAAGAAACTCGCGGAAAAAGGCGCAGAAATCTTGGCCATCGACTCCGACCCAGACAAGGTGGAGAGCATTCGGGACTACGTAACCTACGGCGTTACCTTAGACGCCACCTCGCGCCCGGCGCTGGAATCCCAAAACATCGCGGACATGGACGCCGTGGTGGTGTCCATCGGACAGAATTTTGAATGCACCATGCTCACGGTAGTGCAGTTGCAGTCCCTGGGTGTCAAGCGGTTGATGGCGCGGGCACAGGGAGAAACGCAGCGACGCATCCTGACGAAGTTGGGCGTGGAAGAAATCCTATCTCCGGAGGAAGAGGTTGGAAAGAACGTGGCAGACCGCCTCATCACGCCCGGGATGCTCATGGCCGTTCAGTTGCCGGACAACTACGAAATTGTGGAAGTGGAAGCGCCCAAGAGCACGGTGGGACGCAGCTTGGAAGACATTGGCTTGGCCAAAAAGTACAAGTTGAGTTTGGTGACCTTGTTGCGGAAGACGAACGGTGACCACCACATATTGGGGGTTCCGGAGGAAGACACCGTGGTTGAGCCCAACGACTTGATGGTGGTTTTTGGCACCACCAAGGACGTGGAACGCTTCATCCACATCAACGCTTAAAACCCAATCATCATGCGGATTCTCACGGGGATTCAGAGCTCCGGGCGCCAGCATTTGGGCAACCTATTGGGGGCCATTTTGCCCGCCATCAAATTGGCCAACGAGGGCACGAACGATTCGTTCCTGTTCATCGCAGACCTGCACTCCTTGACCACGGTGAAGGATCCCGTTCTTCGCAAGGAAAATTTGTACGCCACCGCGGCGGCTTGGTTGGCCTGCGGTTTGGACACCAACAAGACCGTGTTTTATGCCCAAAGCCATGTGCCTCAGTGCACGGAGCTGACGTGGTACCTGAACTGCTTCACGCCGTACCCAATGCTTGCCAATGCGCACAGCTTCAAGGACAAGTCCGACAAGCTTTCGGACGTGAACGCCGGTTTGTTTGATTACCCTGTCTTAATGGCGGCGGATATTTTGCTGTACGACGCCAACTTGGTTCCGGTGGGCAAGGATCAGCGCCAGCATTTGGAAATCACGCGGGACATTGCGTCGGCCGTGAACCGCCACGCGGGGATGGAGCTGTTGGTGGTGCCGGAGGCACGGATCGATGAGCAAGTCATGACAATTCCGGGAACCGACGGCCAAAAGATGAGCAAGTCTTACAAGAACGTGGTGGATGTGTTTTTGCCCGAAAAAGAGTTGAAAAAGCAAATCATGGGCATCGTAACGGACGCAACCCCGCTTGAGGCGCCCAAGGATCCCGAAAAATGCAACGTATTTCAGCTGTACCGCCTGGTTGCTGCACCGGAACAAACGGCAGATCTGGCCCAGCGCTACCGCGCTGGGGGCTTGGGCTACGGACACGCCAAAACCGAACTGTTGGGTGTGCTGTTGGAACGCTTTGCGGAGGAGCGCCTGCGTTTTGATGCCTTGATGGCCCAGCCCGCCGCCATTGACGAAGCTTTAGCAGAAGGCGCACGCAAGGCCGCGGCAGTGGCCGATGCCACGCTACTCCGCGTCCGCCAAGCGCTCGGTTTTTCCTGATTTCTGAAACTCGGACCACGGAATCTCGGCCCGTAGGGCCGCTACCAAAGGCCGGAGTACCTCGTTTTCAAAGGCGTCCAAGGCGTCGGGCCCAAACGATTCCAGTCCGTTGAAATTCAGCCACATCGGCTCCAGTCTCGGTTCGCGCAACCGAACAATTCCAACCCGAACCGGCTGGGTGTCTCCGCTAGAACGCGCGTGCATCCAAGCGTAGGTCATCAACTGGAGGGGCTTACTGCCTTTGTCTGGAATGAGCAGGTGGTCCCAGGTTTTGAATTTTAAATCCTCGGCTTTGACCGTACCGGTTTTGAGGTCCAAAATGGCCAGTCCTTGAGCGGTGCGTTCCATGCGGTCAGCCTTGCCGCGAAAGCAGACGGGGCCCGCGTCCGTGTGCAACACGGCCGTCAATTCTTGTTCCACGCCTTCCAAGCTCCAGTCCGTTCCGGCGTCCTTTCGCTTTTCCAAGCGGTCCGCATCCGCATTGGCCAATTCGCGCAGCAGGGTGCTACCCACACGGTAGGCCAGAGCATTTTTGCCTGTGGTCACTTGTCCGCCCGGGTATTCGGCCTCAAGCGCTTCGTGCATCAGGGCTTCCCAGCGTTCGTTCGACGGCCGCAACAACTGGGGATCGTCGTTGCCCAAAAGCGGTAGGTAGAGCAATTCGTGGGCCTTGTGCACGATGTTCCCAAAAAGGGCGTCGTCAATGCGTTCCTTGGGTTCGTCTTCCGGCCGGGCGCGCAACAGGTATTCGCGGTAGAACAATTCCGGATCGCGCAAGAATTGGGATAATTTACTGGGCGAGAGTGCGGTTTTGGGATTTGCAAGCCGACTTTGCAAGGTAATCAGGGCTTCCGGAGACGGGTTCCACCCTGCGGGCGCCACCAAGCTTTCCGGGGTCAGCGGCACGTAGCGCAGGGCGCTTTCCCAGTGCTCCGTATGAGGCTTTAATTCCACCCGCAATTGGTGGAGGTAGCGGCTCGGTTCGCCGCCGCCCGTGGCGTCGGAATCCGTACTGTACAGCAAGGTGATGCGTTTGGGGTGCTGGAGGAGTCGGTAAAAGTGGTAGGCATTGATGGCCTCGCGTTCGTTGGGAAGGGGCAGGCCCAAGTCCGTTCGAACGCTCCACGGGATCCATCCCAAGTCCCCCCGGGCGGGAGGAAGCACGCCTTCGTTGGCCCCCACCACCAATACGGCATCAAAGTCCAGCAGCCGCGTTTCCAGCAAGCCCATGATTTGAAGTCCGGCCAAGGGTTCGCCCAACAAATCCAGCGGCTCTTCGCGGAAAAAGGGCTGGAGCAGGGCGCGAACGGCGCGCCAACTGGGGTTGAGCTGGTGTGCGCGGCAGCGTTCGGCCAGGGTGCGCAAGACGGAGGCCAGGGTGTTGGCGGCCGTTCGTTCCCAATCCCGAAGGGACGCGCCGCCGCTGCCGGCTTCCAGCCGGTCGGCGGCGCGCTCCAGCCATGGAACCGTTTGGTCCGTTGGGGACAGTAAATCCAATCCCGGAAGGGGTCCAACCGCCTCCGGATGCTCCAGTTTTTGCAGCGTCCAGCGCATTTGGTGTGCTTGCGCGGAATGGCGTTGGAACCGCTGCGCTGCTTGCGGTGCGTCCGGCCCCAGCCACACACGGGCCCCAGGATGGTCCAAGAAGGCGCGGGCAGCGCGCAAAGCAATGCTGCCGTCAACGGCGGTTTCTTGAAGCTCCAGCAGGGCTTCCAAAGAGGCCGTCAGCGGCACGGATGCCAGCGACAGGCCCATCGTAACGTTGGCATCCACTTCCGGAAGCGCATGGAGCATGGGAAGCAGAAGGGATTCGTCTGCCAACACCACCGCCGTACGTTCCAGGTGGGGATCCTCGGCCAATCGATCCAGAACCCAAGCACCGGCGGTTTTCGCCAACCCTACGGCGCCAGCAACTCCTTGAACCTCTATGCGTTTGGGCCGTTCGCGCAGTCCGTTGGTGGGCGAGCGAAGGTCGGCCGTGGCGGCTTCCGGCCAGCGGTCCCGGAACCGACGCAAGTACAGGCCCGCTTCGTGGTATTCGTCGTTTAAATAGTGGGCATCGGCATCGAAACGAACCACTGCTTCGCCGCGATCCAATACCCAACGGAACAGCGCCTCCTCGCAGGGCGTGAGCGCGTTGAATCCCGCAAAAACCCACCGGTCAATGCCCCATTCGGAAGACAAACGACTCCAGGTTTCGGGGTCCGGCCCGCGGTCCGCCGGGGAAGCCGTGCGCATGATCAGTCCGGTAGTCCCCGTGCCCTCCGCCTTTAAGGCCTCGTGCCATTGGGTGTGCAACTTCGGCAGGGCCTGAAGCAGGGCCAAGCGTCGACGCCTTCCGGCGCCCGCAACCTCCTCCGACCGTCCCCACTGCTCGAGCGCCTCCCATTCGGCCGTAGCGCGCCAAACCAGTGCGGGATCGGCCCCTTGCCGGTCGATGTCGTTCAAGTCTTTCAAAAGCCCAGCGCCCCACTGCGCGTAGGATTCGAAGGGCTCCGCGTGGGATTCAAATTGTGCGGCGTACAGCGGATAAAACCGCATCAGGGCGTCCAAACTGTTCAAGGGGCGCAGTCCACTGAGGGCAGACAGCAATCCGTCCAAGGGAAGCGTCAGCGGCGCCAGAACGGGCCCCGGTGCGGCGTTGGACAGGTGGGTGCGCAAGAAGCGCTCCGCGCGGCGGCTGGGCAGCACCCAAGCGGTGCGGTGCCATTGGTCAGCGGGTGTTTGCTCGGCCCATTCGCGGGCCACGCGTTCCAAGAAAGGACGGTCTGAATGCGGATTCACAAACGGGGGTTTGGTGGTTTGTACCGGCGAGCCGGCGGTCTCCCCAAGGTACGTTATTTCCGGGAATCCGGGCCGTTGGGGGCGTACAATCCGTGGGCTTGCAGGTAGGCCCAAACGCCCTCCGGAAGCGGAATGGTGGGCACTTCGCCGCGCCGCAAGGCGGCGCGCACCTCCGTACTGGACAAATCTACCGACGGTCCCGTCAGCACATGCGCGGGTACCGTTCCGGGCGCTTCAGCATCTCCGCTGCGGGGGTAAACGGCCACCGGCAAGTGGGCCCACAGCCAGTCGGCTTCCTTCCAACGGTTGAGTCCGGCCCAATTGTCGGCCCCAATGATCAAAACAAAACCACAATCCGGGTGCGTTTGCAGCAAATGGCGCAGGGTGGAAGCGGTATACGACGGCCGCGGTAGTGCAAACTCCACGTCGCTGGCCACCAAGCCCGGGCGGTTGGCAACGGCCGATTGCACCAAGGCCAAACGGTGGCGCTCGTCGGTCAACGCGTCGGCCGCCTTGAACGGATTTTGCGGACTCACCACCAACCAGACTTCGTCCAATTCAAGTTGCGAGCGGGCGGCCTCCGCCAGCGTCAGGTGCCCCTCGTGAATCGGGTCAAACGTACCGCCCAACAATCCGATGCGCCGAAGCGGTGCACCGGGCAGGGGAAGCGGGGAGGGCGTCGTTGTGTTCAAGCCGCAGATCCGTCGAAGGGTGCCGAGGTCCGTACAAAAGCGTCCACCACGTGCTTCAATTCGGACGTAGCTCGATCCAGCTCGTCGTTGACAATGCGAACGTCAAAATGGGGTGCGCGCAGCGCTTCGCGTCCTGCTTTTCCCATTCGGATCTGAATTTTTTCTTCCGTATCCGTACCTCGTTGGCGCAAACGCTGCTCCAAAATTTCCAACGAAGGGGCCTCAATGTACACGGCCAAGGCGTCGGGACCAAACTGCTTTTTCAAGCGCAGGGCACCTTCCACGTCGATGTCAAAGAACACCACTTTGCCTTCCGCCCACAAGCGTTCCACTTCGCTGCGCAAGGTGCCGTACCGCGCGCCGGGATACACTTCTTCCCACTCCAGGAATTCCCCGGCCGCCACGGCAGCATCAAATTCCTCCGGACTCAAAAAATAGTAATCCACACCGTGCTCCTCGCGCCCCCGCGGGGCGCGGCTGGTTGCAGAAACCGAAAACGCGTACTCCGGATGGCCGTCCAGCAAACGGCGCGTCAGGGTGGTCTTCCCAGACCCCGACGGGGCGCTCAACAAAACCAACTTACGCACGGCCGGGCGCTTGAGCGGCAAAGGCAGCCTGGCGTTTCAAAAGCGCCGCCGCGTACTTCCCCAAAATATCGAATTCCAAATTCACCGGATCCCCAACTTGAAGGGTGTGGAACACCGTGTGCTCGTACGTGTAGGGAATGATCGCCACGGAAAACGAGTCCACCGCCGCGTCCACCACCGTGAGGGACGTCCCGTTGACGGCTACAGACCCCTTGGGCACGGTTATCCAATCTTCGGCCACCGGATGCTCCACCCGGTAGGTCCAACTGCCGTCGCGGTCCTCCACCGACGCAATCCGTCCCACCGCGTCCACGTGCCCCTGAACAATGTGTCCGTCCAGCCGCCCGTTTGCCGGCATGCAACGCTCCAAATTGACGCGTGTTCCGGCGGTCCAGTGCCCCACCGTTGTTTTTTGCAACGTTTCGTCAATGGCGGTCACGCGGTACCCCGTCGGTTGGCCCGACGGTCCGTGCAACGCCACCACCGTCAGGCAGACGCCGTTGTGCGCCAAACTTTGGTCCACGCGCAACTCAGGCGCCAGCGTGGATTCCACATCCAAATGAACGTTGGTGCCCTCGCGGTGCACGCCCACCACGGTTCCCAGGGTTTCTACAATACCGGTAAACATACCGCAAAGGTACACCCGGTGCCGTACCTTTGGGAGGTATGAAAATCCACCTCGACACCCGCATTCCGGCCGGTACTCCCCGGGCCGGCGTATTTGCTACAGCCGAAGCCGCATCCGCGCTCAGCACCTCTGCGGCGGCACACGCTTCGTGGAACGCTTTCTGGTCCCGGCAGGGCAAGGGCTGGTGCACGGCTACGGACGACGGCACCGACGCCTATGCTCAAGTACTGTTGGCAGACCCCAACACTCCGGAGGGGGCTGAAAAATACCGCCAGGCAGGCGCTGCGCTGGCCAAATTGCTCCAAGCGGCTCGCCACACCGGCATTTCCCTTCCCAACGCTCACCCCGCCTTGGTGGAGGGCCTGCTCTTGGCCAACTACCGCTACACGGACCAGTATGCCCAAAAGAAGGCTGAGAATACCCCATCCCTGAACGCCGTTTATTTAGAAGGTTGGAAAGCCAGCGAAGTACGCGCTTTGGAAATTCGCATCGAGAGTGTCTTTTTAGCGCGCACCCTGATCAACCACCCCGTCAACGTTCTCAACGCCCAAGGCTTGGCTCAGGCCGCTGCGGACGCCGGGAAGGAATTCGGGTTCCACGTGGAGGTCTTCAATAAAAAGAAGATTGAATCCCTGAAAATGGGCGGTTTATTGGGGGTTAATTGGGGAAGCCTGGACGAGCCCACCTTTACCGTTTTGGAATACAAGCCCGCAAACGCCGTCAACGCCCAGCCGTACGTATTGGTGGGCAAGGGCGTGGTGTACGATACGGGCGGATTGAGCCTGAAGCCCACCAACGCCATGGACACCATGAAGTCGGACATGAGCGGCGCCGCCGCCGTGGTAGGGGCCATTTCCGGCGCGGCGCGCCTGGGCCTCCCCGTACACGTGGTGGGCCTGATTCCCGCCACGGACAACCGTCCCGGCGGCAACGCCGTAACCCCGGGCGACGTCCTCACCATGAGCGACGGAACCACCGTAGAAGTACTCAATACGGACGCGGAAGGTCGCCTCATCTTGGCCGACGCCCTGCACTACGCCAAACGCTACAACCCACAGTTGGTCATTGACTTGGCCACACTCACCGGGGCCGCCGCCCGCGCCATTGGGCACTACGCCACCGTGGCCATGGGCACCGCCTCCGAGGACGTTTGGTCCGACCTCCTGGCCTCCGGCAGCCGCACCCACGAGCGATTGGTGCGCTTCCCCTTCTGGGACGACTACAACGAACTCCTCAAGAGCAGCGTTGCGGACCTCAAAAACATTGGCGGCGCAGACGCCGGTGCCATCACCGCCGGAAAGTTTTTGGAACACTTCACGGACTATCCGTACATTCATCTGGACATTGCCGGCCCGGCCTTTGCGGACAAACCCATGGGGTATTGGTCTGCCGGCGGAACCGGCGTTGGCGTGCGCCTTTTGTTGGACTTTTTAAGCACCCGAACCGCATGAGTGCAGAACACCCCCGCATTGGCTTCACCTGCGGCGACCTCAACGGAATTGGTCTGGAAGTGGTTTTAAAAACCTTAGCAGACCCGACGGTTCACGAATTGTGCCGTCCCGTTTTGTTTGCCACACCCAAAGCCTTTGCCTACCACCGTAAGGCGGCGGACTTGCCGGAAATTCCCTATTCCTTGACGTCCAACTTGGACCAACCGCATCCGGAAAACCGCGTGGCCCTGGTAGAACCGTGGACGGATCAAGTGTTGTTGGATCTGGGCAAATCCAATCCCGAGTTGGGTCAATTCGCACTCAAATCCTTGGATGCCGGCATCGACGCCTTGCAAAAAGGCCAAATCGATGCCCTCGTTACGGCTCCCATAGACAAGGAAAACATTCCCGTCCCCAATTTTTCCGGGCACACCGCCTACCTGGGCGAGCGCTTGGGCGGCAAGCCTTTAATGGTGTTGAGCGGCCCGGAGTTGCGCGTGGCCTTGGCCACCGAGCACCTGGCCCTATCGGACGTCTCTGCGGCCATTACCCACGACTTACTCACCGCGAAAATTCAGCAGTTTCACCAGGCGCTTCAAACCGATTTTGGCGTTCAGAAACCCAAAATTGCGGTGCTGGCCCTCAACCCCCACGCTGGGGACCGCGGCAAGTTTGGCACCCAGGACACCGAAATCGTCGCTCCCGCCGTGGCACAACTTGCGGACCAAGGCCTCCAGGTGTACGGACCCTATCCGGCCGACGGCTTCTTTGGATCCGGCCAATACGCTGCCTTTGATGGCGTTTTGGCACTGTACCACGACCAAGGCCTGATTCCTTTTAAAATGATCCACTTCCACGACGGCGTCAACGTCACTTGCGGACTTTCGCACGTGCGCACGTCTCCGGACCACGGGGTGGCCTATGCCTTGGCAGGTAAGCAGGAAGCGGACCCCAGCAGCCTGCGCAACGCCCTTTTTGAGGCCATTGATTTGGTTCGACGTCGGGCCGGATACGCCGATGCGGTGTCCAATCCCCTGCGCAAACGCGTAGAAACGCGCAAAGAGCGAGGCTAACCCGAAAAATCAGTTATGCACAAGCAAGCGTTGAAAAAAATTCTTATCTTTGCGGGCTCCAAATCGAGCAGCTTATGAAAAAGCGCGATTACACGCTGGTTTTTTCAGGCCTTAAGGCCGGCACGCACGAGTTGGAATACAGCCTTGATGCTGCGTTCTTTGCACACTACAACCACCCCGAAACCGAAGGGATGACCCAGGCGCAGGCCCGCGTGACGCTGATCAAAGGATCGCTCACCATGGAACTGCGCTTCGACTTCACCGGATTGCTGTCAACGGAAGACGACGACACCGGCGAGCCGTTTGAACTCCCACTCCGCAACGCATTCACCGTTGTGGTAAAATTCGGCGAAGCGTACGACGACCAAGACCCGGAATTGTTGATCCTGCCGCATGGATCCTACGAAATCGACTTGTCCCAGTACCTGTACGAGTTGGCTGTATTGAGCATTCCGTTGCGCAAGTCCAAAAACGAATAAAACGATT
>CAYXHJ010000011.1:0-11445 GCA_964464855.1 uncultured Owenweeksia sp.
AGGATTCTTGCGGTAGTGTTAACGGTTCCAGTGCCTGGTTTGGCCCCGATTCAATCACTATGCCCGGTTGTACGAACAGCTGCAACTACACCTTAACGCTCACGGATCAATTTTCGGATGGGTGGTCCTCCTCCTTCAGTGGGCCGCCCTTTCACTCCATTACTTTGGTGACGGGAAGTCGGACCAAAACCTATACCCTCATCTCAGGAAGCAGTAAAGTTTTCACTATTCCGGTTTGCCCGGGACAGGCTTTTGTGTTGTCCTTCAACAACGTAGGTGCGTTTTCCAACGAATGCGGGATTACGGTACGCAACAGTGCGAATGTGGTGGTTTACCAAAGGAATCCCGGTACGAATATTCCTTCAAGTACTCTGTATACGTCAACATCAACGTGCAGTTCCTGTCCGAATCCAACGAATGGGGTTATTTCCGGTATTTCATCAACCCAAGCCACTTTGACCTTTACAAAGAACGCGGCATACGCTGATGTGGCCATCGGTTCACCTGGATTTCTGCCTTCATTGAACAGCAAAGTGACCAACGTAAATTCACCATATGTATTTACGGGATTGACTCCGAGTACCCCTTATCATGTTTATTACCGAGACAGCTGCGGCCCAGGCGGAAACGTTTCCGGTTGGGTTGGTCCATTGGTATTTACTACTACGAATTGCCCGCCTGTAGCCGCCACGGCAAACCTGGTATCTCGTTCTGGAAATACCATTCAAGTAAACAATTCCGGCAGCACTCCCGGAGTCACCTACACTTGGTCTTGGGGTGATGCCACGACGAACAATACTGGCGCCACGGCCTCCCATACGTATGCTGCGCCGGGCACTTATGTGGTCACGTTGACGGTTTCCAATTCTTGTGGAAGCTCGAGCACATCGCAGTTAATTGTGGTGGTTTGTTCACCAATCACAGCTAATTTCTACACCCTGGGAACTGGCTTGTCTCGGAATTTTGTTTCCAACGGAACCGGACAACCCACTAACTACACTTGGATTTGGGGCGACGGGACCCCCAACGGCTTTGGTAGTTCGCGCGTGCACACCTATGCAGTTGACGGAAAATACTACGTCGTGCTCAAGGTTAAGAACGCATGCGGCGATTCAGCCGTTTTCGGAGACACTGTTGCTGTTTGTGCTCCGGTTACATCCTCATTTACCCACACTACGAATGGAAGTACCCTCAACGCAACTGCCACCTCTTCGGCAAATGCAATACGATGGAAGTGGTACTTTGGGGACGGCACGATCGGTTCGGGTGCAACTCCAAGCCATACGTACTCATCCAGTGGAAGTTTTAGTGTCCGTCTGGTATCCTACAACGTGTGCGGAGACTCCGCGAGTGCAACGAATACAGTAGTAGTTTGCGTTCCTCCATTAGCGAAATTTACCGCCACCATAATATCCTCCAGCGGTGCAGGTATGAAGGTGCTGTTTGACGCCACGGCAAGTACCGGCGCCACCCAATACAAGTGGTTCTTCGGGGATGGCAATTCGGCAACCGGAACCAATTTTGTCCAGCACAACTATTCCGTTCCAAGCCTAAGCTATGTGGTCACATTAGTGGTAAACAATACGTGCGGCGACGACGATACTTTGTCCTATCGCTTGAGTCAAATTGGATTGGATGAATCTACGGAGCCGTTGAAAAACTTGTATCCCAATCCTGTACGTCCAGGACAAATCGTTCAAGGCTTGCCAGAATCCGAGCAATCCCAGAGCGTTTCACTGTACAACTTAGACGGAAGGTGCGTGCTCGAGACCGTCGTGGATGCGGGCACTGTTTCCATCGAATTACCCAGTTACTTGCCTGCTGGAACGTACTTCATGAATTGGATGGGGACCGCTTATCGATTGGTGGTCATACCGTAAACCGAAAGACCGAAGACGGGACAATACATATTGGCGGCGCGTTCTTCCTACAGGAATCACAACCGATTCTAACTGGAGGGACTCGCCGTCAAATTTTTCAACCGCGCGAATGTTTACCGAATAACGACGGTGGACCCGTATAAATCCAAAAGGTTCTAACCGTTCCGAAAGTTGACTCATTCGGGATTCTGTTATTTTGGAAGTCGGACCTTTGTTTGGTTGATTACCCGTTTCGTACCACCGAACATAATCCCCTGAAGATTCGAAGTGGCTGATCCTTTGCAGGTCGATCCGAATCCAGTTTTTTCCGAGTTGAACAAAGGTATACTGGGGGGTGATTTTTGTTTCCATGGTGCAAAGGTGTGCAGCGGAAACGCCGAAAGTCGCCTTTAAACGTATAAAGACGGCTGTCGGTAAAATCAACCCCTTTTTCCGTTCTACCTTTGAAAGGTGGAAGCGAATAGGACCCTAATCATTGGTGCAGGAATAGCAGGAATTGCTACGGCAATCCGTCAAGCGGTTGCAGGACGGGAAGTACACGTATTTGAAGCAAATTCCTATCCGGGAGGTAAACTTTCACGCTTTGAACTGGGCAAATACAGATTCGACGCTGGTCCCAGTTTGTTCACAATGCCGCAATGGGTAGAAGAACTGTTTGAATTGGCCGGGGAGAATCCTGAAGAACACTTTCCCTACTGGAAAGACGATGTAGCTTGCCGTTATTTTTGGACCGACGGCACGCGGCTAACGGCATGGGCTGACCCTGCTCGATTTGCAGCGGAGGCCGAAAAACAATTGGGAGAACCAGCATCGCTGGTTCGCAATCATTTGGAACGAATTCGGATCCAATACGAGGCAACGTCCCCGCTCTTTTTGCAGTCCTCATTGCACCGTAAAAAAACGTACACTTGGGAACGCGTTAAAAAAGCTTTGAAGGCATTGCCACAGCTTGACCTTACCCGTTCCATGGCTCTTGTACATGAGCGAGCGTTTAAAACGGAGAAAATGCGCCAATTGTTTCACCGTTTTGCAACCTACAACGGATCCTCTCCCTACAGAGCGCCAGGGGTGTTGGCAATGATACCACACCTGGAACACGGAATTGGCACCTATCTTCCTAAAAACGGCATGGGCGACATTACCGATTCCTTGGTGGCCTTGGCGGAGCGGGTGGGCGTTTGCTTTCATTACAGCACCCGCGCAGTGCGCATTGAGCATTGTGACGGTCGTGTCACCGGAATCGAACTGGAGGACGGCTCCTTTTGGAAGGGGGCCACAGTAGTTTCCAACATGGACATAGTTCCTACATACCGAAAGTTGTTGGCTGATTGGCCCGCTCCGGAGTTGGTTTTGAAACAAGAACGCAGCAGTTCTGCATTGATTTTTTATTGGGGCATTCGTGCATCGTTTCCTGAATTGGGTTTGCACAATATTTTCTTTTCGGACGATTATCCGCAAGAATTTAAATCGCTGTTCGAGCTGAAAGTACCAGGGGATGACCCAACGGTGTATGTCAACATCACCAGTAAATTAGCCCCAAACGAAGCACCATCGGGGTGTGAAAATTGGTTTGTAATGGTTAATGCACCCGCGGATTACGGACAAGATTGGGCGTCTATTCGCACCGAACTTCGCCGGAAAGTACTAGAAAAGGTTGGAAGCATACTTAAATGTGACTTGGAGTCGTTAATTGAAACGGAAACATACCTAGACCCTCCAGGAATAGAACGCGCCACCAGTTCCTACCGCGGAGCGCTGTACGGCGCTGCCTCCAACAATCGTTTGGCAGCATTTTTGCGGCATCCCAACAAGGGAAACGGTCCAAAAGGTCTTTTCCACGTGGGCGGAAGCGTTCACCCCGGCGGAGGGATTCCGCTTTGTTTAATGAGTGCAAAAATTACCAACGAATGGATCGTCGATCAGTCTTAATTTCCACCCTAGTATTGGGTACGTTGTTCGCAACCAGTTGCGAACCCCAAGTTTACTGCACGCAAGAATTCCGTCAATTTGAGGTCACGGTGTTGGGCGCGCAGCCTACCCGCGTTTATACCGTAGACCTGACCACCGGAGATACCTTATTCAATCAGCACAATGCGGGTTATCCTGCTGCTCGGTATGGAGTGGGTTCTGACTTTCTGATGCAAACTCAGGGCATTAATACCACGCGGTCGTACTCCTTTGTCGTAGAACATTCTGGAAGTGCGCCGTGTGTCTATCCTTTTGTCTTTCAATCGGATGAATGCCACATCAGTAAAGTTAGTGGTCCAGACAGCGTTCAATGTCCTTGAGTCGATTGTTGGATACGTTCAAAATATCGAGTCGTTTTTGCGGTTTTTGGCTGCTTGTTTTGGTATTGACCGCTGGGACAAGTTGCGTTCAAAACAAAACGAATACCGCTTACGCTGCTGAAGCTGCTGGTGAAGTGCTGACGTGGTCCGAGGTAACCAGCCAACTACCGAATGATTTATCCTCGCAAGATTCAGCTTCTCTAGCAACGACCATCATTAACGATTGGCGTCTGCGCAAATTATGGTTGCAAAAAGCGGAAGACCAGTTGGGTAGCGATTTAGATTCATTTGAAGTAGTTGTTCAGCGCTATCGAGAAGATTTGTTGATTTTGAGTTATCAAAATCGTCTAGCGCAGCAAGAGATGGACACCACTTTTACCGAGTCCGAATTGCATGCCGCTTACGTCCGAAACAAAGAGCAGTTTCAGCTGGGTGTTGCTATTGTTCGGGTTTCGTACTTGGCAGTACCGGCTACCGCCCCTTGGAGTATCAAGTTGCGCGGTGAACTGATCCACGCTGACCGAAGTTCCTCCGAAAAATTAGTGTCATTCGCGAAAAAATGGGCTCGACAATACCGATTAGCCGACACAGGCTGGGTTGAATTACCGGATCTCGCGAAGCAATTGGGTTTGCCAGCGTACCAACCCGAAGCTTTGCTTCGATTGGGACATAAAGATTGGACCTCCGGTTCGACGAGGTATTTGCTTCAAATTCATGAGATTAAAAGAGCATCAACAACGGTTCCATTTCCATTAGCGAAACCTTGGGTCAAGGCACTTTTGTTGGAACGAAGGAAAAAGGATTTTTGGAAGCGCTTGGAGGCTGAAATGCTTGAAGATAATTAAATCACCTCGCCGTTTTTATTCACCCCCAGGATTTCACCAATTGATCTAATGCTTTAAGTTGCTTTAGAATCGAGGGCAACGATTTAAACGAAAGCATATTGGGTCCGTCGCATGGAGCTCGGTCCGGATCTGGGTGGCATTCCATGAATACGGTTGAAATGCCGGTGGCCACAGCGGCACGCGCTAAATGCGCCACGAATTCCCTTTTGCCTCCTGTGGATTCTCCCAATCCGCCGGGTTCTTGAACGGAGTGGGTGGCGTCGAACACCACGGGGTATCCCCAACGCGACCACGTGGCGAAGGTTTTGAAATCCACCACTAAGTTGCCGTAACCGAAGGTGGTGCCGCGCTCGCACAAGGCAATTTGATCGTTGCCGGTAGAACGTGCCTTATCCAAAACGTGGCGCATGTCCTCGGGCGAGAGAAATTGGCCTTTTTTAATGTTGACGGGTTTTCCGGCTGCGGCTACAGCACGAATAAAGTCGGTCTGTCGGCAGAGGAACGCGGGCGTTTGGAGCATGTCTACTGCTTGAGCAACAGCTTCAATTTGCTCCTTTTCGTGGACGTCGGTCAAAACGGGTACGCCCACAGTTTCGCGCACTTCCGCTAGGATGGATAAACCTTCGTCCATTCCAACTCCGCGAAACGATCGTACAGACGAACGATTGGCTTTGTCAAACGACGATTTGTAGAGAAAAGCAATTCCCGCTTCAGCAAACATTTCCTTGAGTGCAAAAGCAGTTTCCAAGGCAAATTGTCGACCTTCAATGACGCAAGGGCCTGCAATAATCGTTAAGGGTAGGTGATTTCCCAGGTACATCGGACCGTTGGGGCCAAGGATTTCAATGGTTTTTTGGTCCGACTGGGATTGAAAATGTGAGGCCATCATGGGACAAAGGTAGAAGATTCCCGAACTTAGCCGAATGAACCGATCCTTGAAGATTGCCTGGCTGGTTTTAGTCGCTACGTATACCGTTGGGGCGGTAGCCCTTTTTACCCCGTATCGGTCTTTGGTTTTGCCACTAACGCCGGTGCATTTGATCATCAGCATGGCCCTTTTGGTCCGACATCAGCAATGGAAACGGAGAACGGTTGAGGTTGCTGCACGTTTGGCTTTGGTCGGCTTGATTGCGTTTTTGGTGGAAGTGGCGGGTGTGCACACCGGTAAAATTTTCGGCGTTTACGCGTACTTACCTTCCTTGGGGCCGCAATTGTGGGACGTACCGCTCATCATTGGCGTTAATTGGGCCCTGTTGGCTCTTTTGGCTCTGAACAGCGTTCCGGAAGGTATTGATCGACCGATCCATCGAGCAGCAGTGGCAGCGGTGGCCATGACCCTGATGGATGCCTTGATTGAGAAATCCGCCCCGTTTATGGACATGTGGTGGTTTGTGGACGGTAAAGTACCCATCGACAATGCCATCGGATGGTTGGTAACCGGGTTTGTTGTAGCCTTGGTGCTCGCTCCGGTGGTCCCGGATCGCGGAAAAAGCACCGAACGCAATCCCTTAACCCTTGGGTTGTGGTTGGCCCAACTGGCTTTTTTTGTGGTGGCTTTGCTGGCGCAAAATCTCGTAAATTGAACCGGACATGAAGTATCTCGTACACGTTGCTTTGCGCGCTGCAGCCGCCCTGGCGTTTGTAGTTGTAGGGTTTCCGGCATCGGCCCAACAAAGATGGAGCATCCCGTTGCACCACGAAGTTCCTGCTGCTCATTTACTTCCTGCAGATCCAGCCCTGCGCTTGACTTCCTTGGAGGCTCCGGACGAATGGAGCACATCCCACGGATTAAATGAATTAAAGCGTTCGATTTTTGCGCCGGATGCAAACAACCGGGTTTCTCCGCGGTCCAACGCATCCGAGACCGAGTCCTTGGAGCAGAAGTCGGGTAAAACGCACGCCGAGGCCCCACGGATTTTGTTTGGGAAAAAGACGTTTCGGGTTTTCGGAACCGTTGGCGTAGTGGCGGACTTGCTGGGGGGCACCCCCAACGACAATACCTTGGCGGTGAACAACCAAGGTCAGGTGCTCATTGGGGTCAACAGTTATTTGTGGGGATGGGACCGCGCAACGGACACCTTGCTCTATCCGCAGAGTTACATCCCACTCAGTGTTTTGGGGCAAGCAACCGGTTCGGATTATGCCTTTGATCCCAAATTGGCCTACGACCCGCAATCGGACCGATTCGTTCTGGTCTTTTTGATGAACAATACACCGTCGAATTCGAAAATTGCGGTTTGTTTTAGCAAAACCAACGATCCGCGCGACGGTTGGAACGTCTATTTTTTACCGGGGAATCCATTGAACAACAACCGATGGTCTGATTTTCCAGCTATTGCTTTGACCAAGGATAAATTGGTGCTGACCTTGAACCTAATCGTTCCCAATGTTTCGTGGCAGGTAGGATTTGACGGCAGTATTGTATGGGAAATGGACAAGGCAGATGGCTATGCTGGAGCTGCCAGCTTGCCCAGTCAATTGCACCATGACTTTAAGTTCCAAGGGAAGTACACGCGGAATTTGCTTCCGTTGACGGGGTGGAACGGTATTGCGGACAGCGTTGTGCTGATGAGCAACCGAAACTTTTCACCGGACAACGATTCGGTCTTTGTCTGGACCCGGTCCGCTCAACCCACAGGAAATAATGCCTTTGAATGCCAATTGGTTACGGCCAGTCTTCGGTACGGCGTTCCGCCCAATGGTCGACAAAGCAACACCCCTGCAAACGACCCCACGAAAGGTTTGCAAACCAACGACGGACGCTGGTTGGGCGGATTGATGGCCCCGGACGGATCCTACCACGTGGTCAGCACTACCCGAACGTTTCAATCCGCTCCGGACCGAGCAGCAATCTATTACGGCATTTTGGAGCCGGGCGAAGACACCTTGCAAGGCAAATTGATTGCGGATCCCATTAAAGATTTTGGCTACCCCAACATCGTTTTTGCAGGTAACGAGGCGTGCGAGAACGAGTACGTGAGTGGGTTTAACTACACCAGCCCCACACACCATCCGGGTAATTCAGCCGTGTACGTGGGCAACGACGGTAGTTTTTCTCCCGTTCTCCAATTAAAGGCTGGCTTAGGCCCCATCACCAAACTGGGCGGTGCCGAGCGCTGGGGCGATTACTTTGGCTTGCAGCGGGTCTACGGCAGTCAGCCCGGCGTGAATCATTTGGGGCAGCAGCGCGTTTGGGCGGCTGGATTTTTTGGTTCCGGAAATGGGGGCAATTCCACTTGGGTTTCGGAATTGGGTACACCGGATTCCAGTGCTTTTGAAGTGCTTTGGGAATTGTTTGGGACCGGTTGTTCGTGGTCCATTTCCGGCACCATGGCCAGCGGGAACGGCCCCGTTCGGTGGCAGCGAGTAGGGGAGTCTGCGGTTCAAATAGGATCCGGTGCCGCTTGGCAATCTTTGTGCAGCGGTGATTCCTTAACCTTGGTGGCCACCGACGCTCGTGGATGTTCGGTGCAGCAGACCTTTAAAATACCGTTCACAGGTGCCGAAGCGCCTTCGGCATTTCCAAATCCAGCTTCGCTTTCCGACGGTCGGATGGTGGTGCTGGCCTTTGACCTGCCGCAGGCCGGTGAGGTTCGCGTGGATTGCATCGACGCCAGCGGTCGGGTGGTGCACATTGGCCTGCGCAACGCCCGGGCAGGACGCAACGAGGTATCGTTTGATCCGCGTTATTTGAAGCCCGGCTGGTACCAAGTTCAAGTCCAGTCCGCCCATGAAGTATGGTGGTCTCCTTTGATTGTAACCCCATGACAACCTCCGATTTCTTTGCTTTGGTGGTGGTGCCTGCGCGCCGGGATTCGGAGCGATTGCCGCGGAAACCTTTGGTGGATCTGGCCGGCTTGCCCATGGTGGTGCGAACCTTTCGCCAAGCGCAGGAAGGACTCAGACGATCCGGCTTGGCCGGTGCGGTCGTGGTGGCGACGGACTGTGCTGAAATTGCATCAGTTGTTGAGAAGCATGGAGGTAACGTGTTGCAAACCAAAGAGGAACACAATTCAGGAACATCGCGTTGCCGAGAAGCTTTGGATTTATTTGTGCAATCCTCCGGGAATAATCCTTCCTGGATCATCAACGTTCAAGGAGATGAGCCACTGGTCAATCCAGACCACGTGTCGGCATTGCTGAAAGCGAACGGACCGTTGGCCACATTGTACACGCTTGTGCCCGATGACGAAGATTTGGAGGATCGATCCGTCTGCTACGTGGTTTCCAATGCGCGCCAGGAAGCTCAGTACTTCAGCAGGCTTCCCATTCCTTTCCAACGAACCGCGCACCATCCGGTGCGCAAACGGCATCTGGGCGTCTACGGCTATACACCGGAGGCATTGCGTACCATCGTACAGTTACCACCCGCATCGGAGGAATTGGCGGAAAGTCTGGAGCAATTGCGCTGGCTGCACCACGGATACACCATTTCTTTAGTAGAAGTAGGTGCAGCTCACGGAGGGGTAGACACTCTGGAAGATGTACAACGCGTGTTGAGCGTATTGCAAACTTCCCAACGCAAATAAGTGGTGGTGCGACGGTAGTCGACCCATGAGGTTCTACCGTTTTTTCGCACGAATATTCAGACCCTCTACCCCCAAGGAGCAGCCGATGGCCACGTAGATGTACGACTTCGGAACGTGGTACCCGGCGGCGTCGGCAATCAACATGACCCCAATTAGGATCAAAAAGGCCAAGGCAAGAACTTGGAGGGAGGGATGTTTCTCAATGACACCGGCAATTTTTCCGCTGAAGAGGAGCATGACGATCAAACTGACTACAATGGCAGCTACCATGATCGGAAGGTTTTGAGTCATGCCGATGGCCGTCAAAATGGAGTCAAAGCTGAAGACAATGTCCAACAGTGCAATTTGTACGATGATGCCGGCAAACTGCTTGGCAACGTTGACGTCTTTGCCGTTGTTGATTCCTTCTTCGGTTTCCATCAACTCAAAAATTTCTTTGGTGGATTTGAACAATAGGAAAAATCCCCCCGCAAACAAAATCAAATCGCGTCCGGATACGGCGTGGTCCAAGACCGAAAACAAAGGCTCTTTAAAATGCATGATCCACGTGATGGAGACCAACATAATTACCCGGAAGACCAACGCCAGGGAGATGCCCAAAAAACGAGCGCGGGGCCGAATGGCAGGATCGAGTTTGTTGGTGAGGATGGAGATGAAAATAATGTTGTCAACCCCCAATACGATTTCCAAAAACGTCAGGGTCAGAAAGGCGAGCGCAAGTTCCATCATGATGGTGCGAAGGTACGCGGATTTTTGCCTAACCCGAGCAGCTCATCGACCGTCCAACCCCAAGATTTCACCGGAGGCAATTCGGTCCCCTTGGCGCACAAGAACGGTGGCTGCGCCGCGAATGGAAAAATCAAATGCAAAGGGCTCTCCCTGGTGCCGGGTATTCGTTTCTTTGTGTACCAACCGACCGGATCGATCGTACAGATTCAATTCAACCGGGCCGTTTCCCAAGGGTAACACCCGTACTTCACCGCGACCTCGTCCGGCCGATGCGATCCATTCCACCAGACTCGGCCCCAGGTTTGATTCATGTACACTCAGCGCACCTTTGATCCAATAAACCTGAAATAAACCCGATGTTGCTTGGCTTTGGGAGGTGGCGTTGCCAAAAAATACATTGGGAGCACTGGATTCAATTCCGCCAAATAAATAACCCAGGAATGCAGAATCGGAGGGAAGTTTCGCCAATTGGATCAATCCGTTGGCATCGCGCGGGACGTTTGGAGCGGGTATGAATTCGGCCGTGGCCCCAAAATAAGCGGGCAGGCTTGTTTGGAGCGGTCGCTCGGACCAAGCACCGGAGTCGTGGCTGATCAACCCAATGGTTTTCACGAAGGGAACATTGGGATCGGAAGCCAAGCCACCCCCTGGAGTGGGTATGTACTGCGCAATTCCGCCAAAGAAAAGTGCGGCATAGGATTGGTTTATGCTGTCGTACATGCCGACGGTTGCGCAGTGGTATTGGTTGAGCCGTTGACTTAAACCTACGGGTGTCCAAGTGGAGTCACCGTCCCAGGCCACACCATCCGTGTACGGCAGGTCAACCCCGCGTTGAAAAACGCCACTAAACCCCATGAGGTATGCGACGTTAGCGGTACGGACCGGCAGCACATTCCAGTCCCTCCGATGCAACCGAACCGTGTCCGACGTCTGGTGAAAATTGCTACAAGCAAAAGAATTGGCACTGTCCAAGGGAACCCAACGGAGGGCTTTTTGGTGGTAGGTTTGGGTGTAGGTGGCATGCCCCATGGGGTTGTATGCGCCCTCAAATCGGTGCCCGCCCAGCAACACCATTTGGCCATTCCATGCCAGCATTTGTCCGCCGCTGACGGCAAATCGGGCATCCACCTTGGTTTGCAGGGTGTTTTTTAGTCCCATACCGCCGTTTTTAACC
>CAYXHJ010000011.1:11455-15507 GCA_964464855.1 uncultured Owenweeksia sp.
TAACCGCTGCAGTTCCTTGCGCCAAGTGAATGCGCGTGATGCGGGGGTGGGTGGTGTGCGTTCCGGTGGCCGATGAAAGTCCGTAGCCACCGGTGATGTACAACCAATCCCCAAAAACCTCAAACTGAGGATTGGAACTTTTGAATTGATCCCGAACCTCCAACGGAACGCTGTCCAGTGGGGCACTCCAAACGCCACCTGTGGACGGATTCAAAACCCACAGGGCATTGGGTTGGCCCGATGCGGCGAAGGCAGCCCAAGGTTGACGCTGGTGCAAACCGTCGGTACGACCGCCCAATACCAACCATTCGCCTTGCCATTCACCGATGGCAAAGGATTGCAGGGCCGGCCAATTGGCCCATTGGACGGGTACTAATGCAACGTTCGCGGGCTGGGCGAGAAGTTCACCGCTGCCGAAAAAAACAACGGCTAAAACGATTCGAATGATTGGAGCAGGACTTTTCATGACCAAAAGGTCCAAATTTTGCACCCAACACACCGTGACGCGAGTCACGCAAATCGATTGTCAGACGGTGGCCCGATTCGGCCGGCGGTCCACAAGTTATACCTGCAATACCCCCGGGTTGTAGGCACGCTCCAAAGGAGCATTGTTGGACATTTCCAATCCCATGGACAACCACAAACGCGTATCCGCAGGATCAATCACGGCATCCACCCACAGCCGAGCCGCGGCATAGTAGGGCGTTGTTTGCGCGTCGTAGCGGGAGCGAATTTTCTCGTACAAGGCTTGTTCGGCCTCCGGGTTTGCGGCTTGGTCCGTACGCGATTTTTCAATTTGCAGCAAAACTTTGGCAGCCTGTTCGCCGCCCATGACGGCCAGTTTTGCGGTGGGCCACGCCACAATCAAACGGGGGTCGTACGCCTTTCCACACATGGCGTAATTTCCTGCGCCGTAGGAATTTCCCACGATAATGGTAAACTTGGGGACCACGCTGTTGGCAACGGCGTTGACCATCTTTGCACCGTCTTTGATGATTCCACCGTGCTCGCTTCGCGAACCCACCATGAAACCGGTGACGTCTTGAAAAAATACCAGAGGAATCTTCTTTTGGTTGCAATTCGCAATAAAACGTGCGGCCTTGTCTGCTGAATCGCTGTATATGACGCCACCAATTTGCATTTCTCCCTTGCCGGATTTCACCACCTGACGTTCGTTGGCCACAATGCCAACCGCCCATCCGTCAATGCGCGCATACCCGGTCAAAACGGTTTTTCCGTAATCCGCTTTGTACTCCAACCAACTGTCGGCATCAATGATCCCTTCCAACAATTCGCGCATTTTGTACGGTTTGCCGTCCGACGGTACCCGCGCTAAAAAATCCTCTTGACTTCGTTGGGGGGCAACCGCTTCGATGCGGTCCCATCCCGCCTTGGGGCGCTCGCCCATTTTGTCCACCAAGTCCCTCAAGCGCTTCAAAGCCGCAGCGTCGTTGGGAACTTTGTAGTCCACCACACCGCTGATGGCGCTGTGGGTGTGCGCACCTCCCAGCGTTTCGTTGTCGATATCTTCGCCAATGGCTGCTTTTACCAA
Organism: uncultured Owenweeksia sp.; assembly: GCA_964464855.1. GTDB lineage: Bacteria > Bacteroidota > Bacteroidia > Flavobacteriales > Schleiferiaceae > CAMDTE01. The sequence goes on from CAYXHJ010000011.1 coordinate 13,008, forward strand.
ATAGCTTCCAGCCAAAAAGATAGACCCCGTTCCTTCAACAATTAAAGCTTCATCGGACATGATGGGCAAGTACGCACCACCGGCCACACAACTTCCCATGATGGCCGCCAATTGCGGAACGCCCAAAGAACTCAGTTGTGCGTTGTTCCGGAAAATCCGTCCAAAGTGCTCCTTGTCCGGAAAAATTTCATCTTGCAAAGGCAGATAGACTCCGGCGGAATCCACCAGGTACAGGATGGGCAAGCGGTTCTCCAAAGCAATTTCCTGCGCGCGGAGGTTCTTTTTACCGGTCATGGGAAACCAAGCACCGGCTTTGACCGTCGGATCGTTCGCCACCACCAAACACTGCCGTCCGCGAATGTACCCCAAGACGACTACCACACCGGCCGACGGTGCACCGCCGTGCTCCTCGTACATGCCTTCTGCGGCCAAGGCGCCAATTTCCAAGAACGGTTTCCCCGAATCCAATAATCCTGTAACACGCTCCCGGGCTGTCATTTTTCCTTGCTCGCGAAGTTTGGCTTGTCTTTTTTCACCGCCGCCCGCGTGGGCCACGGCCAAGCGGTGCTGCAATTCGGACAACAAAGTTTGAAGATCGGGTGCGGACATGGTTTGGATTTTAGAGCTAATAGTGGAGAGGATATTCAGGAGTACGGTTGGCGGAGTCGAAATTCAGAACTGAGTGTGCTTAATCAACACGCAACAACACGGGAGGTTCAGTCCCCAACCTCCGGGGGCAGCAACCAGGTCGCTGCCTGGCGCCATAAAACTGCATCGGGTGCGTCGTCGGACACCCACAAAGTGAGTTCCAAGCCACCGGTTTTGGGCCGGCGAAGTAACAGGGCGTCGGGAAGCGTATCGTTCAGAACATCTCCCACCAAATAGAGTTCAGGAACGCCCACAAAACTGCTGTCCAACCAGGTGCCAAAGGACTGTTCCCAAAGTTGGTCGCGCTGGTCTTTTTGCCCTTCTAGAGTAAGTGTGTAGTCTTCTACCGTCCGCGCACCATTGGCAAACGCAACCCGACCCGTTGCCCGAAGGTACCAAGGTCCGTAGGGCGCATCGATTTTGAATTCTGAACCGGGCAATAGGTCAGAAGTTCCGGAAGGCAGTTGCAGTTTTCGAATACGTACGGTATCCAAAGGGAAGGGGACACCCAATAAAAACAGGGCGCCTTCGGAGCGGTTGTGTACCACGTCAAATTCCAATCCCTTGTTCATTTTAACCCGACTCAGAACGGCATTGACGCGCGCTGTGGCGCAAATCAAATTCCCACCGTCTTCGTTCGAACGAAAGGCGTACCACAAGTTGGAAAAGTCTAAATTCTCCACCGACCCCGTGTAATTAAAAACCTCAGTAGCCAATTGCAACGGAGTCCGAATCCACTTTTCTTGAATGCGGCGTTCTTCTCCGCTTTTCCCGCCCTCCTCGTGCCACTGAAGCGCAGAATCACGAGAAAAACCCCTCGGCAGTTGTAAAAAAAATCCAACGGCCTCCGTGTCCGACTTCCAGCCAAAATCCGCTCTTTTTCGCAGCGAGGCCAACCGAATGATTTGCCCTTGGGACAACTGGTTCCACCGTTCTGTAAGAACGCCTACCGGTACCGATGCAGCCCGGGAGGTATCCACTGGATCAGCAGAAATTAGGGAATTTTGCGCTCCAACTAGGGCGAAAGGACTTTGGACGGCGACGGCAATTGCTACCGCACAAGCGGTCCGAGTAAATAAACTGGAGCGAAAGAGAACGGCCACGTTTAAAGGTACAAAGCGGGACCTTCACGAAACAATTCCTCGCACCAACTGATGCCAGCAGCATCCAAAAGTGGAGCTTGTTTGGGTGAAAAGTCCAAGGTGGGACGCTCGTTAACTAAAGGTGGAAGTGTACCTCCCCATTGATTTATCATCCAATGGTTTAAGTCTAAAACATATCGATGCCAAACAGGTTCCTCATTGCGAATTAACGGCTCCAATTCCGGACCTAAAATTTCCCAGAACGGCAGCCCGGCCCACTGGGTTTGTAGGGTGCGCCACAAGGTTTTTCGCCACGGTACCGAGTGGTCTAATCGGGCCGTCCAGCTCGTTCGACCGGGGTCGTGGCACATGGGAATGCTACATTCCAAGTACCCCCTTGAGCCCGACGCGATTGTGGAATTGCTTTGCGCTAAATTACTGATTCGCAAACGGTTGCGAAATGTTTGTTTGGGAAACGACTCGTTCAAGCCAATGCGAGCACCGGGTTGCGCAGCCGCTTCCCACCACGCCTTGGGCGGAAGGATCAAGAGCGGGAGGATCGCTTCCGTTTGTTGTACCATTCCGAAAAGCCCCACAAAAGAGCCACCACCACTGCGATGGGCCAAAACTGGGATTTTTGAGGACCGTCACCGTGCACAAAACTGAAAATTCGATTCCAACGAATTCGGTCTTTGCCCGAAGAAAAAGCATCCGTGCTGAAGAAAACAAATACCGGTTTACCAACAATATGGTCTTCCGGCACAAAGCCC
>CAYXHJ010000011.1:15517-17264 GCA_964464855.1 uncultured Owenweeksia sp.
GTCGGGATCGCGGAAATCGGCCGCGTCGAAGCCGTCTTCGCCGCGCGGGCCCGGCGCCCCCTCGTCGCTCCCGCCATGGGCCATGGCGGTGTCGTAGAGCGCGTGGACCTTCTCCGGGCTGTCGACCTCGAGCGCGACCATCACCCCGTTGCCGACCGTGGCGGGCTGGCCATCGATGAGGTAGCGGTATCCTTTTTGCTCCAGTACGTGTCCTTCGTACGCCGTGATGCACCGTCCGTACTTCAGTACGTTGTCCCGGTTCAGCGCAATGGTTGAACCTTTTTTCGGGACCCACAATGGACCGTAATTATCGCGGGACCAGCGGTATACGATGGTGTCGCTGTGCCCCCCTACCGGATTCGGAAAAACCGGTCGGCTGTCGATGAATTCAGACAAGAACCACGCTTGCGATGCCGGAACAGAGTCTCCATAACCTGTGCGCGCAGCATCTGCTGGACTGATCAGCGGACGTACCTCCACCACACCCGGATACAGTTTGAAACCGGATAAGGCAGATTCACTGACGGTAGCGATGTATTCATTTTGAGAAATCGGCAGTATATCCGACACGTTCTGGTTGTTCACCTGGTAGTTGTGTGGAATGTAGTTCAGGTCAAATGACTTTTTCAGCGCCAAGGCATTGAAACCGGTGCCGTTCGTCCGAACGTAGTAGGAAAACTGTCCGTTACTTCGGGACGGGAATTCCGTGGGTTGGCTGTTGATCCAAACCCGACGGTCCACAATCCGAAGTGTGTCTCCACCCACTGCAACACAACGTTTCACGTAATGTTCCTTCTTGTCCACCGGCCGATCCGGCTCAGCCGGGTAGTTGAACACCACGGCGTCGCCACGCTCCACTTGAGCAAATGCGGGCAAGCGGAAGTACGGCAATTGAACGCCGTCCCAATAACAAGGCAAATCCGTGCCCGGAATTCGGTTGTGCATCAGCGGTATGGAAACGGGGGTTTCCGGCATGCGCAATCCGTACCGCAACTTGTCCACAAATAGATAGTCGCCCACCAACATGGACTTTTCCATGGATGAAGTGGGGATATTGAAGGCCTCAAAAGCAACAGCACGCAAGGTTCCTGCCGCCACAACGGCAAACAAAATATTGTTCACCAAGGTGCCGATGCGTTTTTTAATCAGTTCGTTGTCCCGCGTGCCGCGCACCAAAGGCTGCGTGTGACTTAAATATCCTAAGTAACCGCCCACGGTTAATGCACTGAATACCGTATGTTTGGTTTCCCGAAACCCGTGCATGTGCAAGAGTTCGTAGGTAATGATCAACGACATGACGTTGTCGATTACCGGGACATAGGCAAAGAAGGTCCAGTAGGTGGGACGGTCGGCCAGTTTAAGTACCTGTACGGTCCTCCATACGGGGATAAAGGCCCACCAAGCGGGTAGTTTATTCGCCGCGAAGAAACGGTAGGTGAACAGGCCGCGGAAGGCCGTACCCACCAAATAGTAAAGCAAAATTCCCATTTACAAATACTTTTTAACCAAGGCTTCCACCAAACTGCGGTCGTTCCAACCGTCGGCCGTTGCTTGGTAGGTGAGAACCAAACGGTGACGCAAAACGGGGACGGCCACGGCCGCCACATCTTCCTTGTCCGGGGCGCTTTTTCCACAAAGGAATGCATGTGCTTTTGCCGCTTGAATTAAAGCTTGGCTGGCTCGCGGTCCTGCACCCCATTGAATGTAGGGCTTATCTTCAATCGCTCGCGGGTTCCGAGTGGCGTGC
>CAYXHJ010000012.1:0-15933 GCA_964464855.1 uncultured Owenweeksia sp.
CCGAAGCTTAACATTTCGGAAATTCTTTCGCGCGTTGTCATGAGACGAAATTACACCCTACTTCGATAGGACTGCGGGAAATTTGCGTGTTGTTGTTTTTGGCACCGAAAAAAGGTTCAAATTGAGCCACCGAAAATAGACCCAGATGGATCGGAAAATAATTGGCCGTTTTTTGCAACAAAAACAAGTACGAATTTCAGAAAAAATTCCAAGAAAGATGTTGCGAATAGCCCTGTTTGTTCTTGCATTTTGTGCCGCGCAAACGGCACAAGCCACTCATTTTATGGGCGGCCATTTCAATGTCAAGCAGATTGGCACTTCGGACACCGTCGTTCTGGAGTTCATCTTGGTCGCAGATCCGGGAGGGTACCCGGCAGGAGTTGCACTACCCATCCAGATTTGGGTGCAAGCGGCCTCAGGAGTTTACACCCAACTGATCCCCATCAACCTTCCCTACGACACCACCCTGTTTTGGCAAGGATACAGAGTCAATACATACAAAACCAAAGGAATGCTGACACCCGGAAATTACCGGTTTGTTTATGAAGATTGTTGCCGTCTCACCAGTCTCACAAACGGCCATTCGCCTACAGGAGCAAAAACGGTGGTTTCCATGGACTACACCAAACTGCCTTCGGGCTCTGCTTCGCACTCCATGGCCACCGTGCGCAATCATTTGCCCGCCCATCTTGTGGTTGACAAAGGTTCGCAAATCACGCTGTTTTTGGAAGAAACCGATGGGGACTCTGTCTTTGTGGCCCCGGATTTCGCCGCGAGATTGCACAACGGGAGTACGTTCACTCCAATGCTGAACTTCACCCAATTGAACAACTACGGTGTCTACACGGTACGTCCCAATGGCTTGATTCAATGGAAACCCAATCAAACGGGTAATTTCGTCACCGGTTATTCCCTGTCCGAATTTCGCAACGGCCAGTGCATCGGTGTGAACCGCATTCAACACACATACTTTGTGTTCTATGGAAACATGCCGGGCATCAAAAACACCACCAACATCGCCTTTCATCCAGACAGCACCGTTACCCTATCGCACGATCGGTTGCAGGGAGATTCGTTGCAAGTTTCGGTCAGCGGCATTGATTTCACCCAGGCCAAACTCCTGATCCCAGGCGTGGACGTTGTTCAAAATGGCAGTACTTCCTGGGTTTTGCGGAACCTCATCACCGACGGTACCTTCGAAGGCTGTTTGCGCGTGGCGAACCCAATGGCACACTACGATTTCCCCCTCACCCTAACCGTTTCCGCAACCTTTGGTCAGCCGGAGTACACTTTATCGACTACAGTCGTCGGTGTATTTGATGCCTACGGACGGTTTTGCGGCACTCAACTCGACGGTCTCCACGGACTGTATTTTGTGCGCTACGCAGACGGCAGGAGTAAAAAGTTGGTTTTGCCGTAACGAAATTCCCCAGGCAATCGTCCCCTTCAGAAAAACTCGTTAAACTCAAAACCCTGCTGCAGCCGCTCCTTGCCCAGCTGCTGCTGCTCGGCCAGCGCCCAGAGCATGAACTCCTTGAGGAAGAGCAAGTCGCGCGGCTCAAAATCGGGCTGGTGCTGCGCAATTAAGGCGTCTAGCGAAGTTACCTTGTTCAGCGTGGAGGCATACTCTTTTTGATCGCATTCGTCGTAGAGCAGTACGCCCCCCTGTTCGTAAATGGCGGCCACGGCCGGTGCGTACGGGCTGCTTTCTGACTTTCGGGTGAGTTTCTCAATCTTGGGGAACAGGGTAGGAAACAAGGTTTTAATGGCGGCGCCCAAGAGCTGTTCCGCCACAAACACAGCGCCCTCTTGCTCTCCCTCGTACACCAGCTCAATCTTTCCCGTTATTGCCGGAATTACCCCCATAAAATCGGACATGCGCACGGTGGTGTGTGCCTCCTGGTTGATGATGGCGCGGCGTTCTGCCGTGCTGACCAAACTTTCCAGCATGGAGATGCTCATGCGCGCGCTCACCCCGCTTTTTGGGTCCACGTACTCGCTTTCGCGCGCCTCAAAAATCACCTGTTCCAAAAGGTTGTATGCCAGTTCCGGCACATAAACCCGACTCGATTGTGCCTGATTTAGTTTGGCTTCTTGCGCCGATATTTTGCGCGCCACGGCAACACTTTTGGGGTAGTGCGTCACAATTTGCGACCCAATACGGTCTTTCAATGGCGTTACGATACTCCCCCGATTGGTGTAGTCTTCCGGGTTTGCGGTAAACACAAACTGAATGTCCAAGGGCAGTCGAATTTTGAAACCGCGAATTTGCACATCCCCCTCTTGGAGAATGTTGAACAGCGCAACCTGAATGCGCGCTTGCAGGTCGGGAATCTCGTTCAGTACAAAAATGCAGCGGTTGGCGCGCGGAATCATTCCAAAGTGGATCACCCGATCGTCGGCGGAGGAAAGTTTGAGGTTGGCCGCCTTGATGGGGTCAATATCACCAATGAGGTCCGCAACCGTGACGTCTGGAGTGGCCAACTTCTCCGAATAACGCTGCGAACGATGCAGCCAGGTGATGGGAGTGGCGTCTCCCCGTTCGGCAATCAAATCAAGCGCATAACGAGAAATTGGCGCGAGCGGGTCGTCGTTGACCTCAGAACCCTGAACCACAGGAACGTATTCGTCCAGCAATTCCACCATCAGGCGCGCCAAACGGGTTTTGGCTTGCCCCCGAAGGCCCAAAAGGTTGATGTTGTGCCGGGAGAGCAGGGCGCGCTCCAACTCCGGCAAAACGGTGTCTTCATAACCGTGGACGCCCTGAAAAACGGTGGTTCCAGCGGCCAAATGCTTGATCAAATTAGCGCGGAGCTCGTCCTTGATGGACGTGCTTTGGTAGCCGCTGGCTTTCAGTTCTCCTAACGTAGTGATCATCCTATTTGCGTCTTTTCTGTCGGTTGTTTTCGTAGTCCTTGAAGATCATCTCGCCCAAGCCTTTGAGTCCGGTGTAAAAGGCCTTCCCTTGGTTGGCTTCGGTAAACGTGTCCACAAATTGCTGCAGGTACGGGTCCCGAGCAATCATGAAAGTGGTGATGGGAATGCCCAGTTTTCGTGCCTGGGCCGCTTGCGTGTAGCAGCGCTCGGTGACGTAGGGGTCCAACCCGTTGCTGTTCCTATAGTACGTGCCGTCGCGCTCTTTTACGCAGCTCGGCTTGCCGTCCGTGATCATGAAAATTTGCTTGTTGCTGTTCCGTCTTTTGCGCAACAGGTCCATCGCTAGCTGCAGTCCGGCCACCGTATTCGTGTGAAAAGGTCCCACCTTGAGGTACGGAATTTCCTGGATCGATATGCGCCAAGCGTCGTTTCCGAAGACCAGGATGTCCAAGCTGTCCTTAGGGTAGCGGGTAGTGATGAGTTCCGCCAGGGCCATAGCCACCTTTTTGGCCGGCGTGATGCGGTCCTCCCCGTACAAAATCATGGAGTGGCTGATGTCAATCATCAGCACCGTGCTCATTTGGGTGTTGAACCGACGGTCCTCCACCACGAGGTCCTCTTCGCTCAGTTCAAAATCGCCAACCCCGTGGTTGACTTGGGCTTTTTTGATGCTCTCCGTCAGCGAAATTTGGTCCAAGCCGTCACCAAATACGTACGAGCGCGTTTCCCCCGTTGGTTCGTCGCCATCGCCCGAGCTTTTGGTTTTATGGTTGCCGGCTCCACTTTTCTTCAGATCGCCAAAGATGCGTTTCAGTGCCGTCTGCCGGATCTGTTGCTCCGTTTTGGCCGTAAGGCCCATGCCCGGAATGCCGTCTTCGTCGACCACTGGGCGGATGTACCCACGCTCCTTTAACTCCTCAATGAAGTCATCAATCGTGTAGTTCTCGTCCGTCAGCTCGTATTCTTTGTCCAACGCGCGCAACCAATCGATGGCCTCGTCGAAGTCGCCCGAAACGTGCACAATTAACTCCTTGAAAATAGCGAAGAGCTTATCAAAGGGCGAGATGCTCTTTGGCTCAAACTGTTTGAAGAAGAATCCTTGGTCGCTCATGTGCTCGTTGCACTAAAGTAACTTCCAAACGGTTGTTTTGTTCCCTATAAACGGACTACGCCGCACGCATTGCTTCAAACGACCTCCACGTATCGACTTCCTCCCGCACAGTTGGCCACTCTCAGCTTTGGTCTTGCCCGGATTAACGCCTCCGTTCTCTGAACAAAGGCACCGTGTCGAGAAAAAAGCACGTGAGAAATGAACCAAATAAAAAACCCTAACAAGCTGTTGAACAGAATGTTAGGGTTATTTAGAGTTGCCCCACTAGGACTCGAACCTAGACGTACAGAACCAAAATCTGCTGTCCTGCCAATTAGACGATGGGGCAATCTTCCCGATTCGGGGTTGCAAATATACAGATAATCGTGGAATTCGAAAATTTCACACGAGCAATTGCGTTGCGTCGGACGTCGGGCCTCAGAAAGGTCCGATTGCTAACCCAGCAGCCCTTGGATCCAACTCCAAATAGCCGGACCAAATACCAGTAAACCAACGCCCACCGCGGCCATTGAAGCCAACAACACACCGCCGGCAGCGATGTCTTTGGCCTTGCCAATGCCTCCGTTGGGACGGGGGTGAACCGCATCTGCTAAGGTCTCCAGTGCAGCATTTAGATACTCAGCGGCCAAAACGCCGCCAATGGCCAAGACCACCAAAGCAGTTTCTCCCGCGGGAATGTTCAGCCACCACGCTGCTGCCAGCACCAGTAGCGCTGCTGCGAAGTGAATAGCGATGTGCACCTCCCGGGCAAAACCCAGGCCGACGCCGCGCAAGGCGAAGCCGAGCGCGGGCCAAAGTCCAGCTTTTTTCTTTTTGGGCTGAACCCCGATGGGACGGTTGTCCGTACCCCGTCGGTTGTTCTGGTTTCGGTCGTTGTTGTTGCGTCCGTCGTTGCGTCGGTCGTTGCCGCGACCGTCGTTCCGACCGTCGCGCCGGTCCCCGCGGTTCCCGTCGCGTTGGCGCGAGAAATCGTTCAAGCCGCGCGGTCCGCGGCGATCGCTAGAGCCAGCCTCTTCGCCGGCAATATCTTCCCATTCTGGGGTTACGTCGCCAGCGGGACGCTTTTTCTTTTTGCGTTTTTTGCGCTTTGGGCGTACTTCCTCGCCCGGGGCAGAGGCATCATCTCCCGCTCCAGCGGTGGCGCCGGATAGCGATGAACTTTCGGAACCTGCACTGCGGTCCGTCTGCTCGCCGGTCTCCGGAGTCGCTTCCGGAGCAGTCTTTCTGGGGGGACGTCCGCCCCGGCGCTTGGGTTCTGAATCGTTCGTTTCTGACTGATTTTCGGGAGCTTGAGTCTCGTTTTCTACAGGAGAGGCTTTTAGCGGAGCACGGCCTCGGCCGCGTGCACGCGCGGGCTTAGCGTCCTCTTGAGTGCTTGCTGCACCGGCTGCACCGTTTTCGTTTTCGGGTGCAAATTCTTCGTTTTCGGGCATTCTTAATCGTTTGAAGCACCCGTTCGTTCGGGGCTTTCTACTACCTTGCAAGGTACCAATCTTCAACCAAATTCCTTCAAGCCTTTTGATGAAATCTTTGTTACAGAACGATTTACCGGCGTCGGTCGTCGTTTTTTTAGTCGCGTTGCCCCTGTGTTTGGGCATTGCGTTGGGGTCCGGTGCACCCCCCATGTCGGGCATTATTGCGGGCGTCGTTGGCGGGGTAGTGGTTGGACTCTTGAGCGGTTCCCCCATCAGTGTTTCCGGGCCTGCCGCAGGTTTGACCTCCATCGTACTCGCGGCCATTACGGAGTTGGGCTCGTTTCCACTTTTTTTGACCGCAGTGGTCTTGGCCGGAATGTTTCAAATCATCTTTGGTTTGGCTCGACTGGGCACCGTCGGACACTACGTTCCCAATACCGTCATCAAAGGCATGATGGCTGCAATCGGTCTGATCTTGATCATGAAGCAAATTCCGCATTTGGTGGGGTACGACCTGGACTTCATGGGAGATGAAAACTTCAATCAACCCACCCACGAAAACACGTTTACGGGCCTGCTGCACGCCTTGTGGCGCATTACCCCTGCGGCCGCCGTGGTGGGAATTGTTTCCTTGTTGATTTTGTTTCTGGCCGATAAGGCAGGCTGGGCCAAAACCCGAACGGGTAAAGTGGTGCCGGCGGCCTTGATTGCTGTAGTTTTTGGGGTGGTTTTAACGGCCCTTTTGGCGCAACTCGGCCCAAATTGGGTATTGACCGCGTCGCACAAAGTAGAGTTGGGCGACGGTTTCAGCACTTGGATTACCCCGGATTGGAGCGGTTTGGGCAATCGGTCGGTTTGGACCATTGCGGCAACCGTGGCCTTGGTAGCTAGTTTGGAGTCCTTGTTGTCCATTGAAGCTGCGGATAAATTGGATCCCCTCAAGCGCGTAACGCCCACCAACCGGGAGTTGCTGGCGCAGGGGGCGGGCAATGCCCTTTCGGGCCTGGTAGGCGGTCTTCCCGTGACTTCGGTGGTGGTGCGGTCCAGTGTGAATGCACAAAGCGGTGCGCAGTCCAAAGCGAGCACTGTGTTGCACGGTGTGGTGCTGGCTTTGGCCGTGGTCTTGGCCAGCGACCTGCTGAATGCCATACCCAAAGCCAGTTTGGCCGCCATCCTCATATTTACCGGCTACAAGTTGGCGCATCCAGCTTTGCTTCGCGCGGCCGTACAGCGCGGCCGCGGCCAGTGGATTCCGTACGTCATCACCATTGCAGCAATTTTGCTCTCAGATTTGCTCATCGGCATTGCCGTTGGCTTGGTGGTTTCGGTCTTTTTCATCGCGTACAACGCCTACCACGCCACGTACACGGAAGTTCGCGAAGACAATCGGGTTTTGTTTCGACTCCGGCGCAATGTCTCCTTTCTCAATAAAGGCGGTATCAAACGCGCGCTGGAGGCCGTTCCTTCCGGTTCAGAATTACTCATTGATTTGTCGCATGCGGATTACATCGATCCGGATGTAGAGGAAGTGGTGCTGGACTACTGCGCGCACGCTCATCTGCGCAACGTGCAAGTAGCCTGCAAGACCAACCCCACGCAGTCGCGATCCTTTGATCGATACGCCCAATTCACCCACCAACCGATTGCCTCATGAAACCCATTGACCAACTGCTCATGGCCAACAAGGCCTGGGCGCAAGAGCGAACCCAGGACGATCCGCAGTTTTTTAAGCGCTTGGAGAACATCCAAACGCCGAAATTTCTCTGGATCGGATGCTCAGACAGCCGTGTGCCGGCCAACGAAATCACCGGAACAGAGCCTGGAGAAATTTTCGTCCACCGGAATGTGGCGAACATGGTGGTTCACACCGATTTAAACCTACTGACTGTTTTGGAATACGCCGTTCATCATTTGGAAGTGGAACACATCATTGTGTGCGGACACTACGGCTGCGGCGGGGTCAAAGCATCGTTAACGAATAAGTCCTTTGGCATCATCAACAAGTGGCTTCGGAACATCAAAGATGTCCATCGGTTCCACGCCGACGAGGTGGAGGCCATTACGGACGAAGAGGCGCGGGTGGACCGCATGGTGGAATTGAACGTTCACGAGCAGGTCATGAACTTGGCCAAGACCAGCATAGTTCAGAAGGCTTGGAAAGAACGCCAAGCGCCCCACTTGCACGGTTGGGTTTATGGCCTGTCCGACGGTCTCATCAAGACGATTTGCGACTTACCGGCCGGCACTCGAATTGACCCCTTGTACGAATTTTACGAGTGAATAGTGCAAAAATTCGTATATTTGCAGCGTATTAAGCGTGGGAGGAGGGGACATCAGTCCCCTCTTTTGTTCTAATACACGTTCATTTATGCTCACAATCAACGACTTACGGCCAATTGTTTCGGAAGCCTTGGCTTCCCAAAACGCCTTTCTGGTGGATTTACATCTTTCCACGGACGGACGTATTCAGGTCTACACAGATTTGGAGGTCGGACATATTTCCATTCAGGCGCTGAAAATGATCAACCGCGCGGTGGAATCTGCATTGGGAGATGACTCAGAACAATACAGCATTGAAGTTTCATCGCCCGGCATGTTCAGTCCTTTTAAAGTAGAATCCCAGTACCGAAAGGCCATTGGGCGAACGGTGAAAGTGACGTCACAAGGTGGACGTGTGGAACAAGGAACCCTGGAGGAATACGACGGGGAGCAGTTGGTTTTGACGCGCGCAGTTCGCGTGCCCAAAACCATCGGCAAAGGTAAAATGGATGCGGTAGAGCGCATAGCACTGCCACTTTCGGAAGTAGTAGAAACGGTTTTAGAATTCAAGTTTTAAGCAAACTCGGGACCATGGAACACCTGGCCATTATTGAATCCTTCGGCGAGTTCAAGGAAGAAAAGAACATCGATCGCGTCACCTTAATGTCGTTCATTGAGGACGCTTTCCGCACCCAGCTCAAAAAGAAGTACGGCGCGGACGACAACTTCGACGTAATTGTCAATCCGGACAAAGGCGACTTGGAAATTTGGCGCAACCGCATCATTGTTGAAGACGATGCCGTTGAAGACGAAAACACGCAAATCGCATTGAGCGAGGCGTTGAAAATTGAGCCCGACTTTGAAGTGGGCGAGGAAGTTTCGGAAGAAATTAAGCTCGAGCAATTGGGCCGTCGATTTGTATTGGCCTTCCGCCAAACCCTCATGCTGCGCGTACAAGAACACGATTCTGAAGAATTGTTCAAGCGCTACAAAGGCATGGAAGGCGAGATCATTTCCGGCGAGGTGCACCACGTGCGCCACCGCGAAATCATCATCTACGACGACAACCAGAACGAATTGATCCTGCCGAAGAACGAAATGATCCCGGAGAAGGACTTTTTCCGCAAGGGAGACACCGTTCGGGCCGTGGTGAAGAAGGTAGAAATCAAAGGCACCAAGCCCTTCATTTTGTTGAGCCGCACGGACGAGTTGTTCTTGGCGAAGTTGTTTGAAACGGAAATCCCAGAGGTGTTCGACGGCATCATCACCGTACGCAAAGTGGTTCGCATCCCCGGTGAAAAAGCAAAAGTAGCCGTAGAGTCGTACGACGACCGCATCGATCCGGTGGGCGCTTGCGTTGGCATGAAGGGATCCCGCATTCACGGCATCGTCCGCGAATTGCGCAGCGAGAACATCGACGTGATCAACTTCACCACCAACCAGCAGTTGTTCATCCAACGCGCCTTGGCCCCCGCCAAAATCACCAACATGGTGGTGCACGAGGACACCAACCGCGTGGAGGTGTACCTGAAGCCGGACCAAGTGAGCTTGGCCATTGGCCGCAGTGGTTTCAACATTAAGTTGGCCAGCAGATTAACCGGGTACGAAATCGACGTTTACCGCGACGATGTAGCCCAAGAAGAAGACGTTGCCTTGACGGATTTCACCGACGAAATCGAGGAGTGGGTGATCGAGGCGTTGCAGTCCGTGGGCTGCGATACGGCTCGCGACGTCCTCAACATGAGCGTGGAAGATTTGGTGAACCGTACCGACTTGGAAGAGGAAACGATTCAGGAAGTACGCGCCATCTTACAAGCCGAATTTGAAGATTAATTTCCCAGCATGAGCAGCATTCGCATTAGTAAAGTCCTCAGCGAGTTAAACATCGGCCTGGATACGGCCGTGGATTTCCTGTTGTCTAAAGGCCACGAGGTCGAAAAGAACCGGAATACCAAGATCTCCGATGAGCAGTATGCGCTGCTCTTGGGAAACTTCGCAACGGACAAGAGCCACAAAGACCAGGCCGAATCCATCATCTCGCAAAAGCGGGAGGAGAAGGCCAGTCAGCTGGCTGAAAAACAAGCTGCTGCCGCCCCGGCCGCACCCAAAGCACCGGCTGCGCCGGCGCCAGCCCCAGAACCGGTGGCCGCAACGCCCGCACCTGCTGCGGTGCAAGCAGCGCCAGCAGCGAAGGCTCCAGAGCCAGCAGCTCCAGCGCCGGTAGCTAAAGAAGCCGTTCCCGTGGTGGAGGCACCCGTTCCCGCACCGGTGGCGGCGGCTCCTGCTGCACCGGAGCCCGAAGCTCCCAAGCAAGAAGAAGCTCCGGCTGCTCCGAAGGACGAAGTCATTCGCGGCCGCGTTTCATTGGCCGGACCCAAGATCGCCGGTAAAATCGATCTGACCCCCAAGCCAAAAGCCCCGAAACCAGCCCCCGCACCGGAAGCTCCTGCTCCGGCACCAGCGGCGCCTGTGGAAACTCCCGCGGCTGAAGTTGCCGCAACTCCGGAAGCACCTGCTGCGGAAGCGGCCGCCCCGGAGGCAACCGGTACCGGACACCACACCACTCAGTACCAGAAATTGGACGGTCCTAAGTTGACCGGACAAACCATTGATCTGAGCCAATTCAACCGACCCAAGGCAACCAAGCCCGGTGCTGGCGGTGAAAAAGGCAAACGCGCGCGCATCAAGACCGGCGCAGCGGGTGGCCCCGGAATTTCTGGTACGGGACGTACCACTACGGGTGCTGCTTCCGTTGGCGGACAACAGGGCGGTCAGCGCCAAGGGCCCGGTCGTCGGGACAAACAGCCGGCGGCTCCCAAGCCTGCCTTGACGGACGAACAAATCCAAAAGCAGATTCGCGAGACCCTCGAAAAACTTACGGGGGGGCGCAAGTCCAAAGGTTCCAAAATTCGTCGCGATAAGCGTGCGGACCGTCGGGACCAGGTAATGAACGAGTTGCAGCAGCGCTCGGCCGAAGACAAAGTATTGAAGGTGACGGAATTCGTTACCGTCATGGAGGTTGCCAACATGATGAACGTTCCCGTAACGGCCATCATCTCGGCGTGTTTGTCGTTGGGAATCATGGTGACCATGAACCAACGTTTGGACAAGGAGACCTTAACCATTGTTGCCGATGAGTTTGGTTTCTCGGTGAACTTCTTGGACGAAGAGGTCAACGAATCGTTGTCCGAAGACACGGATGCGGAGGAGGATTTGTCCCCACGCGCCCCCATTGTCACCGTCATGGGTCACGTTGACCACGGTAAAACGTCGCTTCTGGACTACATCCGCAAGGCCAACGTCATTGCGGGTGAGGCCGGTGGCATCACCCAGCACATTGGAGCTTACAGCGTGCAGTTGCCGAGTGGTCAGCACATTACGTTCTTGGATACGCCCGGTCACGAGGCCTTTACGGCCATGCGTGCACGTGGTGCCCAAGTAACGGACATCGCCATTATTGTGGTGGCTGCGGATGACGCCGTCATGCCCCAAACGAAGGAAGCCATCAGCCACGCACAAGCGGCAGGCGTTCCCATCGTATTCGCCATCAACAAGGTGGACCGCCCTGCGGCGAATCCCGAAAAGATCAAAGAACAGTTGGCCGGCATGAATTTGCTGGTGGAAGACTGGGGCGGTAAAATTCAGTCCATGGACGTGGCCGCCAAGACCGGTTTGAATGTTCAGGAATTGCTGGATAAAGTACTGTTGGAAGCCGAATTGTTGGACCTCAAAGCCAATCCCAAACGGATGGCTAAGGGTACCGTAATCGAAGCATCTTTGGACAAGGGCCGTGGGTACGTAACCACATTACTGGTTCAAAACGGAACTCTGCGCGTGGGAGACTACATGTTGGTGGGTCAGTATTCGGGTAAGGTTCGTGCCATGATGGACGAGCGCGGACACAAGTTGGATGAAGCAGGTCCGTCCGCACCGGTTTCCATCCTGGGCTTAGACGGTGCACCGCAGGCCGGCGATACGTTTAACGTTATGGAAGACGAGCGCGAGGCCAAGCAAATTGCACAGCGTCGCCAACAGTTGAGCCGCGAACAAAGCGTGCGTTCCCAGAAAAACCTCACCTTGGAAGAAATCGGTCGTCGTTTGGCGGTGGGCGACTTCCAAGAGTTGAACATCATTTTGAAAGGCGACGTAGACGGTTCCATCGAGGCCTTGTCCGATTCGCTGCAGCGCCTGTCCACGCCGGAAATTCAGGTCAACATCATCCCCAAGGCAGTGGGTCAGGTGACGGAGTCCGACGTTCTGCTCGCGAGCGCCTCCAAGGCCATCATCGTAGGCTTCCAGGTTCGACCTTCCGCAACGGCTCGTAAATTGGCCGAGAAGGAGGAAATCGAAATCCGCCTGTACTCCATCATCTACGACGCCATCAACGACATCAAGGACGCGATGTCCGGTATGTTGTCGCCAGAAGTTAAGGAAGAGATTGCCTGCACGGTGGAAGTGCGCGAAACGTTTAAAATCAGCAAAGTGGGCACGATTGCCGGCTGCATGGTTATGGACGGCACCATCAACCGGAACACCCGCGTGCGCATCATCCGCGACGGCGTGGTCATCTACACCGGTGAGTTGGGCTCGCTCAAGCGCTTCAAGGACGACGTTCGCGAAGTTTCCAAGGGCTTTGATTGCGGTTTGAACATCAAGAATTTCAACGACATCAAGGTGGGCGACATCATTGAAGGGTTTAAAGAAGTAGAAGTTCAGCGTACGTTGGATTAAGAACGAGCAATTTGTTCATCGAGCTCAGGCCCGCGGCGAAAGCCGCGGGCCTTTTTTATACCCCACCCCACGCGGAAAAAAGCGAACGTGCGTTATCTCTGCGTCAACGGATTGGCAGTCAAGTGCCGTCCCCGTACCTTCGTTAACCAATCCGTACCGCATGGAACCACGATACCGCCTTTTGCTGATTGCCTTTGTGAGTACTGTATTGGTACTGGGATCCTTGGTTCACGCCACGGCGTGGTTCCAACTTCCTTCCGTTGTTTGGGTCCTGGGCGCAGCCGTGGTCGCCGTAGTGCTGCTCTTGGTGCACCACTTTTTCAGCCAAATGGATACCGGCTCCTGGGCTCGACGATTTGAGCGTTTGGCTTTGTGGGGCGCGGCCGCCTCGTGGTTGCCCTTGGCTCTGCGCCAATTTGGCCTGCATTACCTCCCTTTCCGGTACCGTTGGACCCTATTGCAGGAGGACGAGTGGCCGGAAAGCATTCAATGGGCTCTTTTTTGGGCAAAACACGACACCACCCAACATTTGCTGGGGGCATTCCTCCTCATTGGCCTGATTTTGCTTTTGATTCCGGCTACCCGTCGCTGGGGAGCTGCGCTTGCCTTATTGTGCGCCCTTCCGGCCGCGTTGACGGCGTGGTTTTTTCACGCTGGCCCGGCGTTGTTGTGGGCCCTTCCCATGATTCCTTTGGCGTACTGGGCTTTTGAAAAGAATCCAACGTGGGAGTTGCCGAACATGCCCATTTGGACGTGGGGGTTGCTTCCTGTTTGGACTTTGGCTGCCGCTTGGCCCGCATTCAAAGAACCAACGATTTCAGCTGTCGGTCGGTTTGGAGTGGTGGATTTCTATAATCCGGGCCAGGTGCGTCCCAAAACCTTGATTTGGGATGTAGACAGCAAACTTTTGTTTCAGTATCCCGACGGATCCACGCGCATGGCCGATGTGAATTGGTCCTTGAACAACAACGGTCAATTTGAGGCAACATGGAAGCTCCCAGTGTATGAGGAAGGCCAGCGTCTCAAAGGCAAATGGACCTTGGATTCTTTGGACCAGGCCTACGAATTGCGCGGTACGTGGAACGGTCAGCCGTTCGCATTGCGCGCGGTGCGCGAATGACGCACACCGTAGAATCAAGCATTGGTTAAAGCCAACGAAGCAGCGCGGTAACCACTTGCTTTTTCCATCCGGTGTACGGCGGACCCAAGTAGAGCGTGGGATTCAAGCCCCACCGACGTCGAACCACGGGTCGTGCGTTGGTAAACTCCCGAAATCCCCAGATGCCGTGGCTTTTTCCAATTCCGGAATGATTCACACCGCCAAACGGGAGGTCGTGGTGCATGTAGTGGATGATGAAGTCGTTGACAACAGTAGCACCCGCACGTGTTTCGGTCAAGGTGCGTTGCTGAAAGGCTTTGTTTTCGGACAGCACGTACGTCACCAGGGGACGCTCCTTGGCATTCACGTAGGCGATGGCGTCGTCCAACTTGTCGTAGGGGATGATCGGCAAAAGGGGGCCAAAGATCTCCTCGCAGGAAATGCGGCACGACGCCTCCGGATCCAAATACAAAGTGGGCGGAAAGAACCGCTTGGAAACATCGGCCGGCTCGGGCTGCCACACTCGAGCGCAAGAACCAACAGCATCTTCGTGCCAGGCCTGCAATCGGGCCCAATGGCGCTCGTTGATGATTCGGGTGTAGTCTGGATTGTCCGCCAATCGGTCGCCGTACAATTCTTTCAATGCGTGCGCAAAGGCATGCACCAGGTCGCCCATTCGGTCGCGCGGTACCAGTACGTAATCCGGAGCAATGCAGATTTGCCCCGCATTCATGCTTTTGGCCCAGGCCAACAACTTTGCGGCCCGCTCCACAGGGAAGGTGGGGTCCAGGAAAACCGGGGATTTCCCGCCCAACTCCAAGGTTACAGACGTCAAGTGCTTGCTGGCCGCAGCCATCACCGTTTTGCCAATCGACGGTCCTCCCGTAAAGAATATGTGGTTCCAGGGGTGCTCCAGCAGGGATTTTGCGGTCTGGGCATCGCCTTGTACCGTACGAACCCAACCCTCGGGAAATGCCTCACGCACCACGTCAGCCAACAACTGCGCCGTGGCGGGCGCCACCTCGCTGGGCTTGAGTACCACCGAATTGCCGGCAGCAACAGCATAAACCACAGGGCTCAAACTCAAATTAACTGGAAAATTCCAGGGAGCCATCACCAGTACCGCCCCTTTGGATTCGTGTCGAATTTCCGCCCGTGCGGGCCACAGTGTCAAAGGGCTGGGTACGCGTTCCGTCCGCATCCATCCCGCCAACTTGCCCGAAACGTAGTCCACCAAACTGGTGACCGCGTATATTTCGCTCAAATCGGTTTCCACTTCTGGACGTCCCAAATCTTCCCGTAATGCGCGGTGAAAATCTTCTCGATGGGCCAAAACGGTTTTTTTCAGCCGAGCTAGGGCCGCTCGGCGCTGTGCCACGGTGGTTGCGCCCGCTTGCGGAGCAAAGGCCACCGCCTCACGGAATAAATCAGCGGTTGGGTTCATCGGATTCAATGACGCCATCGCGCAAACGCACGATGCGCTTGGCGTGGCGGGCAATGTCTTCTTCGTGGGTTACGACCACCAAGGTGTTTCCTTGGGCGTGGATTTCGTCAAACAAACGCATGATTTCCACCGACGTGGCCGTATCCAAGTTCCCCGTAGGTTCGTCGGCCAGCACCATGGACGGAGTGTTTACCAAGGCTCGGGCTATGGCCACCCGCTGGCGTTGCCCCCCGGAAAGCTGATTGGGTTGGTGGTCCATTCGATCGCTCAAGCCGACCAAACCCAATACTTCGGTAGCACGCGCCAAGCGGTCTGCTTTGGACCAACCTGCATACACCAGAGGCAGGGCAACATTTTGCAAGGCCGTTTGGCGCGGCAAAAGGTTAAAGGTTTGAAAGACAAATCCGATTTTTTTATTGCGGACTTCGGCCAACGCGTCGTCTTCCATGCGGCTGACGTCTTCGCCGGCCAAAAAATACGAACCGGAGGTGGGCGTATCCAAGCAACCTAGCAGGTTCATCAAGGTGGACTTACCGCTCCCCGATGGGCCCATAAGCGCCACGTATTCACCGGGTTGTACATCCAGATCAATGCCTTTGAGCACGCGAACCCATTGGTTGCCCATGGGAAAATCGCGGCGAATACCGCGGAGGGAGAGAACGGGTTCCGACATGTCTTTATTCCTGCAAGAATAGGGCCAAGTTACGCGCTTTTGCCTTAAACGTGTGGCGATTTTTCCGACAGTTCCAACCACCGAAATTCTGCCTCTTCAATCTGCTCCGTCAGTCGGTGCGATTCTTCGGTCAAGGCAGCGAAGTCCAGCGCAGCGCCCGCAGGGGGCTGCGCGAAGAGTTGTGCAATTTCGGCCCGACGCGCCTCCCAAACGGGCAGGCTGCGATCCAATTCTTCCCATTCGCGCTCTTCTTTGTACGAACGCTTGGCAGACGGACGCAGACCGGGAGCGGATGGGCTGCTCGACGTCGCGGTAGGGGAGCTA
>CAYXHJ010000013.1:0-4110 GCA_964464855.1 uncultured Owenweeksia sp.
CCGATCCTGCGACGGATTGGGCCAAAAGCCCACTTGTGGGTTTTCCGTCTCTGCCGACCCCACGCCGCCAATCGCAACACCGGCTGTTGCCGTGTCTTCCGTACTGCACCCCACCGCTTTTAGGACCACCGTGTAGGTGCCGTTGGCCGCGTAGGTGTGTTGCGGCGCCACTGCGGTAGACGTAGTGCCGTCGCCAAAATTCCATTCGTAGGACTGAGCGTCCAAAGAATGTTGTATAAACTGCACCGTTTGGCCGGATACTTGTGCGGCAAACGCCGCTTCCGCCCCCCATCGGCCCACGTTCCAACGCGGTAGGCTATCAAAGACCACCGCATCCACGGCGGCGCGCACGGCGGCCGCCGATGCTGGATTCAGGCCCGCGTCGGTCTTCACCAAAGTTGCCGATTTCTGATACAATGTGGCGTAAAAACAAACGGCTGCGGCATAGCTGCCCAAAAGCGACGGGTGGCTGCCGTCGGAATCGTAGAGTTCCAAGTTGGGCTGCGTTTGGCGCAAATAACGCCACACCTCGCCAACCGGGGAAACCCATGCCCGGTTGGAATCTGCCATCTGCTGGTAACGCAAGGCCAAGAGGCTGTCCATGCCGGCGTAGGTGCAGACGGGGGGCCAGTTGGCGCAGTTGCCGGCGTCGCCGAATTTGCGGCCCCAGGTGCGGTAAAAAACCACCTCGGCGCACGGATGATAGGCTATTGCGCTGTCTGCCAAAGCTTTGGCAGAAGGAAATACACTCGTGGCCACCTGGCCGGGTGGAAACGAGGGCAATTGACTTTGCTCCTGAAGCACCACATAATCCCACGGTCCACCGGCTTTCAACTTTTGCTGGCTCACCGCATTGGTGGTGTGCCCTTGCAACGTGTAGCCTCCCGGTGTATTGGCGTCCACAACTGCCGCATCGCCGGCCGACGCCGCTACGGAGGCAAATAGCTGGGGTAAATTATTCGCTGCCGTGTAGCTGTTGCCCAAAAAAAGAACCCGAGCGGTGGTTTGGGCGTGCAGGAATGGGGCAACAACCAACGCGGCGCATGCGAAGGTGGTGCGACTAACGGAGCGGAAGGTTGGCATTGACGGGATGATTAAGGGTAATCAAAGGTACGTACTGCCGGAAACCTCCGCCGCCGGTCGCCGATTCCGGTGCTCAAACGCGCGCCAAAATCGCTCCTGCGCGATTCACGCGTCAAATGTGCGCAACACTTCCCAATTCCACCAATTCCGTGGAAACCAACACCCGTTCTGGACGGCCCGACGGCGTTTTGTTTTGGAGTTTTTGGACCATGCCCATTCCCGCACGAAAGCCCAGCTCAAAACCCGAACCGAGTACGTGGCTGATTTGCGGGTGAACCAAATAAGGCCACACCCCGTCGGAAATAGCCACCACCGAAACGTGGTCCGGCACCGCAACACCGGACGCGGCCAACAGCGGCAGTGCGTGCGCAGCCAATTCGTCGGACATGAACACCCAACCGGTACAACCGGCTGTGCGCAACCGTTCCAATCCCTCGGGGAGGTCCGTCAACTGCTCCACGTGAATGCTTTGGCCTTCTGCATCCGGAAACCCGCGCAGGGCTTTGCGGAAACCGCGCTCGCGTTCTTGGGTGATCCGCATGGAGTCCGCTCCAAAAATTCCCGCAAGCCGACGGTGCCCGTGCTCGAGCAGATGGGTAGCCGCCAAAAACCCCGTGGATTCTCCGTCGATCCGAACCGAGTCAAAACGCTTGTCTTTTACGGTCTTGTCCAACAAAACGCACGGAATATTTGCCGCCAAAAGCGGAGCAGCATGGAGCAAATCTGTGGTTTCGCGGGAGATGGACCACAAAACTCCGTCCACCGAGCGCTCCAAACACTGCTGCAAGATGTCCCGCTCTCCTTCCAGTCGATCATTCGTTAAGAATACACTTAATGTGTACCCAGAGCGAAACAAGGCCGAATTGACGCCCTCGATCAACTTGGGCGTAAAAAACATGTTCACTTCCGGAAGCACTAAGGCGAGTACCCCAGTACTCTGCTGGCGGAAACCGCGGGCCAGCCAGTTGGGAGTGTAGTGAAAATGTTCTGCGGCTTCGCGAACGCGCTGTTTGGTGCGCTCGCTGATGTCCGGATGGTCCGTCAACGCGCGCGAGATGGTGGAAATGCTGAGGTTTAGGGCCTTGGCGAGGTCCTTGATTGAGGCTCTTTTCATGCGGAATAAAGATGCAAAAAAGTTTTCAACCGCAAACATTCCCGCAAACGTTTGCGGTCTTTTGGCCCTTTGGAACCTGAGGATTAAATGGCTAGCATTGTGTCCCATTAACACTTGTAAACCTCCAAAAGCTCATGAAAAAAACCGCATTCTTCTTGGCGGGAACGGCTTTGATCCTTGGCTCGGCTGCGGCCGCCAACGGTCGCTCCGTCGCCGCAGGTCCGGGAGACACCAATTCCGTGCAGCAGCTGAAAGACGTTGTAGTCACCGGGGTCACCCGCGAAGCCAGCAAACTCGCTTCATCGGTTTCGGTAACCACCCTGAAGCCCGCCGGCATCAACCAAAGCGCGCCGCGCACCACGGCAGAAATCTTCCGCACCATCCCGGGCATCCGTTCGGAATCCTCCGGTGGTGAGGGCAACACCAACATCGCCGTTCGCGGTGTGCCTATTTCGTCGGGCGGTTCCAAATATTTGCAACTTCAAGAGGACGGCTTGCCCGTATTCCTGTACGGCGACATGTCCTTTGCCACGTCGGATATTTTCCTGCGCTTCGACCAGTCTGTAGGCCGTATTGAAGCCATCCGCGGCGGATCTGCCTCCACAACCGCATCCAACAGCCCCGCCGGCATCATCAACTTCATCAGCAAGAACGGCTACGAAAAGTCGGGCAGCGTGGCTACTACAGTGGGCATGAACTACGATACGTACCGCACGGACTTTGACTTTGGTGCGCCTTTGGGCAACGGAGTTTCCTTCCATGTGGGCGGATTTTTCCGGACCGGGGAAGGTCCCCGCGCGGTAGGCTACAACGCCAACAACGGCGGCCAGGTTAAAGCCAACGTAACCAAGCGTTTTGACAACGGCTACGCCCGCCTGTATTTGAAGCATTTGAACGACCGCACCGTGGCGTACATGCCTCAGCCCATGCGCGTGAGTGGAACCGACGCCAACCCGGTTTTCGAAGGGGTGGGCAGCTTGAGCCCCAACTTGAGCACTCCGCACAGCGTGTACTTGTCTACCAACTACGGCATCGGCGCCAACGGTGAGCCCCGTTCGGTCAACGTGTCCGACGGCATGCACCCCGTGTCCAACGCCATCGGTTCTGAATTCGTGTTTGACCTGGAAAGCGGCTGGCGCGTTGAGAGCCGTTCGCGCTTGTCCCGCAACAGCGGCCGCTTTGTGAGCCCCTTCACCGCCAACGTGGGAAGTCCCACCGAAATGCTCGCCTCCATTGGAACGTCATTGGGCCGCGACCTGAGCGGCGCAGCTTTGAGCTACAGCATCAAGGGCGACTCCGCATTCACGGGCGATGTAGCGCAAGTCATCCACATGTTCGATACGGAGTTGAAAAACTTCGACAACCTGGTCAGCGACAACTCCATCTCCAAGAAGTTTGGCAATGCCAACGTGAAATTGGGTTACTTCCGCGCCATGCAGAACGTCAACATGGCTTGGTTGTGGAATTCCTACCTGACGGAAGTGAAAGGCGGCGGCACGGCCAGCCCGCTGGACATCACCACCGCCGACGGCACGGCCATCTCCCAAGACGGCTTGTTTGCGTACGGGGTTCCCGGATGGGGCAACTGCTGCCAAGTGGAGTACAACTCCCAGTACACGGTGAGCGCTCCGTACGCCGCGTTTGGTTTGCAGGCCACCAATGAATTGTCGTTTGACGCCAGCGTGCGCATGGACAACGGCCGCGTGCGCGGAGTAGGCCACGGCACATCGATCGGCGAAGTAGACGTAAACAACAACGGCACCATTGAAGAGGTGGAAAAGGCCGTGGCCGTAGTGGACCACGCTTCCAAAAATCCGGTCAACTACAACTACCAGTACCTGTCGTACTCCGTAGGCGCCAACTACCTGCTGAGCAGCACGCAGTCTTTGTACGTTCGCAACAGCTTGGGCGGA
>CAYXHJ010000013.1:4120-14561 GCA_964464855.1 uncultured Owenweeksia sp.
GGATCCGCCAAGGCCGATCGTGCTATTTTCCCCAGCGGACAGTACCTGTTCATGGGCAACCCCAAAGACATGATCATGCAAACGGAAGCTGGCTGGAAAGGTCAGTTCGAAAACGCTGTGTTGTTCGTGACCGGTTTCATGGCCAACACCACGGAAGAAGGTGGCTACGAGGCTACCACACAACGCGTGATTGAAAACGACTACGCCGCGTACGGTGCCGAGATTGAAGGCGCTTACTCCAAGGGCAAGTTTGATTCGCGCGGCGCTCTGACCTACACGAAAGCCAGCATCACCACGGAAGGCGCTACGCAAGGCAATACGCCACGCCGTCAGCCTGCCTTGATGTACAGCGTGGTTCCCACATACTCCTTTGGCAAGCACTTGGCCGGTCTGAGCATCATCGGCCAGTCCAAGAGCTACGCGCAAGACGTCAATACATTGGTGATGCCCGGCTACGGCATTGTGAATGCCTTTGTGAACTTCAACTTGGCGCCTGGCTTGAACTTCAGCCTGAACGGCAACAACTTGCTGAACGCGGTGGGCATTACAGAAGCCGAAGAGGGTGCTATTCCCGCCAACGGCTACGTACGTGCACGTTCCATCACCGGACGCTCCATCTCCGGAACGCTGCGCTACACCTTCTAACGCACGCTTGATTGGGCGCGGTTTGGGTTATTCCGCACCCGATTCCCTAGAGGGAGGGAGTCCACCGGGACTCCTTCCCTCTTTTTTTCAAACTTTGCATTCGCCTCCTCCTGTGCGCACGTTGCGCAAGAAACACGAACTTTCCGCCATGCCGCAACACAAGTCTTTTTGGCAAATTTGGAACATGAATTTTGGCTTCTTCGGAATCCAATTCAGTTTTGGGTTGCAGCAGAGCAACATGAGCGCCATTTACCGCTATTTAGGGGCCGACGAGGCCTCTTTGCCGTTGCTTTGGCTGGCCGGGCCCATCACTGGTCTGCTGGTGCAGCCTTTAATTGGCGCACTGTCCGACCGCACTTGGATTCCGGGGCTGGGCCGTCGCAAGCCCTTCTTTTTGGTGGGTGCGTTATTGGCCAGTGCCGCCTTGGTGGCCATGCCTTTCTCGTCTGCCCTGTGGATGGCGGCCTCCCTGCTCTGGATACTGGACGCTGCCAACAACATTGCCATGGAACCCTATCGGGCTTTTGTGTCCGACCAGTTGCCCGAACGGCAACACTCGTTGGGATTTCTCATGCAAAGCTTTTTCACCGGCTTGGGCAGCACTTTAGCCAATTTTACCCCCGCAATCTTGGTAAGTTGCGGATTTTTTGCACTGACGGACACGTTGGACAACGGCATTCCGGTTTCTACGTACTGGGCCTTTGGCATAGGGGCTTTTGCCTCCTTGGCTTCCATCTTACTCAGCGTATTTACGACGGCTGAGGCGCCTCCCACTGCCGAGGAACGGGCGGAAATCGAAAACCTAAAGTCAACGGGAAATCCGGTGCGCCAAACGTTGTTGGACGTATGGGAAGCCCTGCGCACCATGCCAACCACCATGAAGTGGCTCATTCCGGTGAAGTTCTTCACGTGGTACGCCATGTTTTGCTACTGGCAGTACCTCACTTCCGCCTTGGCGCTGAGTCAATTTGGCACACTCGACGGCCATTCAGTTGGATTTAAGTCCGCTCAATTGTGGACCGGTCAATTGAACGGTACCTACAACATTGTGTGTTTCGCCGTCGCATTTGCTCTGGTGCCGCTGAGTCGGCGCTGGGGCGCCAAATGGATGCACGTTGGCGCCCTCTCGCTGGGCGGGCTGGGCCTGCTGTGCTTGCCCCTGTTGAGCGTGAACCACCCCTTATTCACCGTATCGCTCCCGGTTTTTGGTACGCTTAGCGTTCCCACCATCATGCTATATCCCGTGGGCTTGGGCATCGCCTGGGCCTCCATGTTGGCTGCCCCATACCAAATGCTGGCGTCCGCCATACCGCGCAAAAACACCGGCGTTTTCATGGGGATCTTCAACTTGTTCATTGTTGTGCCCATGATGATCCAAATTTTTACGGTGCAGTATTGGGTCTACGGTTGGTTGGGCCACAATCCCGTCCGCGTGGTTCAATTGGCTGGGGCCTTTCTTCTATTGGGTGCTTTCTTTACCGTTTGGGTTCCACAACCCAAAAACAACAACCGTTCCGAATGAACGTCCCGGATTCGAGCCACCGGTTTTTGACCGACGCCCTCCACTTGTTGGAGTCGGCGGTGGCACCGCACGGCATTCGCGCCTCTACCACCGACTTGTCCAATTACGGTGCAGTATTTGCCCGAGACGGCGTAATGGCTGGCGCCGCCGGAAAGTTTGCCAACAACTCCGTGGTTTTAGCCGGATTCGTGCGTACCCTCGAAACTCTTCGCTTGCACCAGGGCCCACAAGGTCAAATTCCGTCCAACGTTACGTTGCTGCCCGACGGTTCCCGCCGCGGTGCTTTTGGCCGTCTGTCGCCCAAAGTCGATTCCGTCACCTGGTACCTGATTGGGGTTGGTTGGGGCATTCGATGGGGTCTTTTAATCGCTTCCGACTGGTTCCAGTCGGTCTACAAAACCGTTGAATTGCTGAACGGTCTGGAGTACAACGGACACCACTGGATTTACGTACCGCAAGGAGGCAACTGGGCCGACGAATACCCGATCGACGGGTACACGCTTTACGACCAAGTGCTTCGCTCTTGGGGGTTGGCCTTGTGTGCTGAAGCATTTGAGCAACCCGAGTGGCTCCACAAAGCTCAAGCTATTCGGGATACGTTGGAACCTGCCTACGCCTTGGAGCAGCATTGGGCCGCCACCGTCTATCCTGCGGGCAAATCCGAACGTTTTGACTTGGCCGCACACACCCTACTTTCTTTTCTATTTGCCGACGGTCCCTCCAGCGCCCACAACTGGCAAAACCTTATGGGTGAGCAACTAAAACGCTCTACACCCCAACTGCCGGGCGCATTTACTCCCACCATTACGTCGGAAGACCCAGACTGGCCCGTACTCCAACGCTTCCACCTTTTTGGCTTTAAAAACCAACCCTATTGCTACCACAACGGCGGCATCTGGTACATCTGGTTGGGTTGGGCCGGGCTTGCGCTTCAGATCAATCAACAAGCTGAGCTGCATAGTCTTCTGCGCCAAGAGGCGCTTCGGGCGGCTCGTGCGTTGCCCCAATGGGATTTTCCGGAGTACTTGCACGGCCTAACCCTCCAGCCCGGCGGCACCCCGCACTTGTGTTTTACCGCCGCCGGAATGATCTTTCTCTTTGCTGAACCTACGGACTACAAACTACTGACTCCCGAATGGAATCGCTCGAACTGAAGCCTGAATACCTGGCCTTGGGCCAACAAATTACCGATTGGATGCTGCGTCAAGCAGAACGTAACACGTCCAACCGGTGGGTCGTGGCCATCGGAGGTGAGTCTGGCAGTGGGAAATCTACTTCGGCCCTGGCGGTTCAACGCGCATTGTCTCAACGGGGAATTGCCAATGCCGTACTGCACTTGGACGGTTATTTCCACCTACCCCCCCATGAAAATGCCGCCAAGCGGCGCGAGAATTTAAATTGGGTGGGGCCTCAGGAATTGAACTTGGAACGTGCCCAGAAAGATATCGATGCCTTTCACCAAGGCGTCCGCCAGCTTACGGTGCCTCGTGTTCATTACGAAAGCAATTCGTTCTACGAAGATTCCTTGACCCTGGAACCCACAGCCGTCCTTCTGGTGGAAGGGGTTTATTCCTTTGCACTGCAACGGATGAACGAGCACATCGCATTGGAACGAACGTACTTGGAAACGCGCGCGCAGCGAATTGCACGTACGCGAGAAGTCTACGATCCGTTTGTAGAACAGGTTTTAGCCCTGGAACACGAACACGTAACGGAACTAAATAAGCGTGCAAGTGCTTGGATAAGAACAGATTACTCGTTTAACCCCCTCGTCACTTCGGGCGTTTAATTTTTTAGAGGATTTCCTCCGCGAAACATCCTTCCCACCGAGCTAAAGCCAGCCACCACTGCTCCAATGCGGCGTTGGGTACCGCCCCTACCGTTTGCACGTGCACGTTCCATTGGGCGGCACTCCACCCCACCAACTGAAATTCCAAGCGGACCGACGCCTCACGGGCTTGGGCCTCCAGTTGCACCCGTGCCTCTTCCCACGTAGGGGTCTTGGGGAGGTTCAGTTTCCAAGCACGCGTTACGGGTTCGTTGGCGCTGTGGTTCACCACTACCGTATTGGCCACAGGACCGTTGGGCAACAAGGCCTGAGCGCCGCTGTCCAATGCCAATACCGTGTTGAAAATTTGGATTTCCTTCACGACGCCGCTGTATCCATTGGCCGTAATGCGGTCCCCCACCCGATACGGTTTGAACAACAAGATCAATACCCCTCCGGCTAAATTGGCCAAGGATCCCTGAAGAGCAAAACCTACCGCCAGGCCCACTGCGCCTACCACCGCCGCCAGTGATGCAGTGGGAAAGCCCAACTGGCCGGCCACCGTAATGAACAACAACGCGCGGGTGCCCAGCACAAACAGGGTGCTTAAGAACGTGATCAATCCCGGATCTACCCGACGGGAGCCCATGGTTTTCATCAACGCTTTGTTGGCTTTGCCAATGGCCCACCATCCGGCCCAGCCCAATAAGGCTGCGCCTACCAAGGTTGGAACCGTATTCTCAGCCCACGCTACCAACGCACCGCGGTACTGCAGCAATTCATCTGGATTCATGCTTACAAGGTACCAATTGAGTCCGGTGGAACAAAAAATCCCCGCGGCTGCGCCGCGGGGATTTGCCTCATCGGCCGCCTTCGGCGGCCTCAAAAAACAATCGTGATTTACGGTTGAACGACAACCTGGCCCGTTTGCGTGCCGGCGTCGGATTGTGCACGAACCGTGTAGATGCCTGCCGGCCATTGGCCCGACGCTACGTCCAAACGCGATTCGCCGCGCAATTCCGTGCGGAAAACCTCCTGGCCGGCCGCATTCAAAACCACCACGGACCAATCCGTTGCGGTGCCAAAATCCATTGTGAAGCGGTCTTTTGCGGGGTTGGGCGCCAAGCCCACCAAGGGATTGACCTCGTCCACGCTCGCACTGGGGTCGTTGTTTTGGAAGTACTTGGCGTCGCCGTCGTAATTGAACGCAAACAAATCCAAGTCGCCATCGTCGTCCAGATCAACCAAATCCATCAGCGGAAACTCGCCACCACTCGTCAGTCCGAATGGGTTGACCAGAGGAGCCGCAAACGAAGGCGCGGAAGCCGTGCCGCCGTTGATGTAAACCCTCCAATTGCCGTAATCGTAGTCGGCCGAAATGACGTCCATGTCGCCGTCCAAATCAATGTCGCCTACTTCAACGAAGGCAATATCACCCAATCCAGCCGTCGTCAGGCCGAACGGATTGGAAACGGGGGCAGCAAATTGTGGAGCAGTAGCGGTGCCGGTGTTTTGGTAGTACCGGAATCCGGACGTGTAGAAATTGGCTGCTAAGTAATCGTCGTCGCCATCGTTGTCCATATCGGCGAACCGACCAATAGACACCAACGATGTTGGCAAACTCCCGTTCAAACCAAAGGGGTTAAACAAAGGCGCCGCATAGGCCGGCGCAACCGCACTACCCGTGTTTTGGTAGTAGTAGAATCCGCTTGTGGAACCGTAGTAGTCAAATTTGTAAGCCAAAATGTCTGTGTCTCCGTCGTTGTCCAAATCCGAAAAACCGGAGTAGAACATGGACGTGTCCGACAGACCAAATGGAGCAGGCTGGGGCAAACCGAATGCGGGGACCGCTGCCGTACCGGTATTGGGAACAAAATACACCCCGGAACCGTATAGGTCACACGCCATCAGGTCCAAATCGCCGTCGTTGTCCATATCCACAAAGGAGGGCAACACCAACGTGTTTGCGGATAGGGCATTTAGGCCAAAGGCCGCGTTGTTGGGCGCCGCAAAAACCTGAGCCTCAGCAACATTTGGAGCAAGTGCCAAGGCAGCGAGGGCCGCCGTCACGCGCGCCCACTGCGGCACGGTAAACGCCGCTTGGAGGCTGTTGGCCAGACGGCGCAGCTTGCGAAGAAAACGGGCGCGCTCGGCACCGACGGCGCGGTGCGCGGAGGCCCAGGCACGCAGCCACTGGCGGCGCTTGCGGGCGAAGGGTATCAGTTGTTTCATTGGATTTGGATTATTGTTTTAAAGGTTGTCTGAAAAAAACTGGGTTATTCATTAGATGCGGCAGCCGCCCAAAACGTTGCTTCCGGGGTGGTTACTCCGAAATGGTGTTCTTCGGAGGCTGCCGTGAGCAGGTTGACGCGTTTTCCCGCCGTGAGCCAATGTACTTCAAACAACTCGTCCACGCTGGAGGCCCATTGCATTTCGCCCACCACCTTCTGCGTTTGCACGTCCACGGCAACGATGCCGCATCGGTCCGCCGTTTTGAGCTCCAAATGTGCAAAGCTGCTGGACTTCGTTCGGGCTTTGGAATAGCCCACAAAAGCGTAACGCCCCACCAATGCCAAGCCGCGCACAAAGCGATCCAAACGGATGCATTCATGAAACGCTCCTGTTGCTAAATCGACGGTTCCCAATTGCCCAGTGGCCGATTGCAACACCCACAATTGGTGGTTGTGCCAGCGGGGAGAGTGCGGCATGGACAAACCGCTCGACACCACTTTGTTGGATGCTAGATCCCAGATCACTCCTGCGCCCAAAAGCTCGCTTCGCCAACTTTTCGCACTGTTCCCCTTATTGAAGGCGGTGGCATACGCCAATTCCCCTTCCCGGACGGCCAATCCGTTGAGGTGGCAACGGTCTTCGCCTGCCAAATCCGTAACGCAGGGCGGAGTCCAAACGGGGGTAAAATGGTGTTGATCGTCGATGCGCGCAAGGCACGAGAATAAGGTGTTCACGCCAAAAAGCCCGGCGTCGGTCCAAGCCAAATCGTGCCAATCCATGGGGCCCGTATGGAACGTGGCTCGGGGCAAAAAGAGGGCGTCGTACGTCTGCGGATTTTTGGGATAATTGGACGCTAATTCCGGAGCGTTTGCAAAGGTTTGAATGCTGTTGCGGCACGCCACGGCGAGCCTGCGACCGTCCGGGTGTACGGCCATCCCCATAGGCTTGTCCAAGCTACGCGGAAGCTGAACCAATCGGTTGGGCTCCGGCGCGCTGAGCAGAATCAACTTTCCAGCCTGGTAGGTGGTTACACCTAAGGTTCCGCCCAGCCGGTGGATCAACTCCGGAAAGCCGGGAGTGTAGGTGCTGGCGAAAGGCGGTACAGTAGAGGCTGTTTGGGACGGATGCATCCCCACGAATTTAGGCAATTCGCAGGAAGGGAGGCTTCCCCAATCCTCGGTATTTTTACGGCGAAGGCGTTAGGTGTTGCGCAATTCTTGCAAATACTGCGGAAACGGTTTGCCCTTGATCTCTTGAAACGCGGTGTAAAAGGTACTTCTGCTGGCGTAGCCAATTTCGGACGTTAGGGCTTCCACCGTGTGGTTGTCCAGGTAGCCGTTCACGATCAATTGGGTGGCATGGTCAATGCGCATGCGCTTTTTGACAATCAAGAACGTAGTGTCTTTGGACTTGAAGTAAGCCCGCCAAGCTGCAGCGCTAAATCCGCTGTCCGACGCCAACAAATCCATCGAATAGTCGTCCCTTAAAAAGCGCTTTTCTCCGTGGAACACCTGTTCCAAATACTGCCCAAAAGCATCATCCGTTAGGAGGTTTGGCAGCGTCTCTTCGTTCACTTCCTGCTCCTCTTGAAGCATTCCGCGGTAGCGTTCCACCATGATGTAAAACGTATAGGCTACAGCAAGAGTCTCAATAGTCAAAGTCAGAACCAAATGTTTGGGTCTCCACATGGGCCAATAGTCGCCCAATAAGTACGGATAAAAAAGAGTGAACGCCAAGGCTGCGATCAATCCCAAAAAGGTTTGAGACGTTTTGCTGGAGCGGGTATGACGCGCTAAAATCAAATAATAAACCGCGGAAATTAAAACCATGAGGTAGACAACATAGGTCTTGACGTACAAACTACTCCCTCCGAACGACAGATCATAGGTAACGGTTGATAATATGTCTGCCCGCATCATTTCTGGATCTGAAGCAAAACGTGCAGATCGAGAAACAAGAGCTAAAACAGCAGGAAAGTAGTGTACCAACCAAAGCCCTTTTGGCCAATTTAAGCCTCCGCGCAGGGAGACCCACACCGACGGTGCAGCCGCAAAGAAGATTCCTGTAATCCAAGGATAAAACCACGCCAACCGATCCACTTGGCCGTTCAATGTGCCGTTTAGTATCGCTATGAAGCCGGCCACAGACCAAACAGCAAGCACAAAGGTTAAACGCTGCCACCAAGTGGTCTTGGGCTCGTGCAAGAAAATGACCAATACAGCTGGAAGCAATCCCAAGACCGTAAGAAACTTGGTGACATCCGCAAAGAAAAACTCCAGATTACTCACAATGTATTCGATTGATCGAGCATTACAGCTTCCGTGGATGATACTCGTGAACAGCGGTTGCGCAATTCGATGTAATTGGCGTTGTACCCCAACGAGCGACCGTCTGCTTCGTTTTTAGCCGTTCGTGAAAACCGAGCCAAGGCCAGGCGGTCCCCCCACCGCAGCGGAAACTTGTAACGCTTCCTTTCTACTGCAACGAGCAAAAGTTCGTACTGGTTGAGTGCTTCTAATACATCCGGACGGCAAGGGTCCAATTGATCACCCGCGTTCAAGTACGCCACCAATTTGCTTTGCAAACTTTGGCTTCGATCTTTCTGGATAAAAATACTCAGCAACAGTACGAGCATAACCTTTGGAGCAAAATCCTTGTCCGGCTGAATCGCCGGACAAGGGTGGAGTGCGTTTCGTGTGAACGTCGGCACGGGGTTATTGGTTTGGTACAAATTTGTGGTATTTGCGTGTACGGAAATTTTTTAATTCGCTTCTATTTGAATTAGTATTTAGTCTAATGACTTGATTTTCAGTGTTCGATTTTTTAAGTTGTATGAAAAACAGCAATTCCCTCAATAGGAGTGGCGCGCGGGTGCGTGCTCAAAGTTAGCTTCGATCCATGGCACCCTTCAAATTAAGTTGTCGCACTTTTGTATAGGTGATTGCAAAATTGAACGTCTTATCTGCGAACATTTGTGTCTTGCTCGCGTTCCCTCTCCAAAATAAGTGTTCATGAAAATAGTCAGTTTTGGTGCGTCGTACAGTGTGTCCTCCATCAACCGAGCCTGGGCCAAATACGTTGGAGAACGCATTGCAAATGCCGTCTCATCGGAAGCAACGGTGCATTCACTGGACTTAAATCACTACGATCTGCCGCTGTATACGGTAGAGCGCGAAGCTGAAATTGGATTGCCGGAGCCCGCTAAACAGTTCGTTTCGGACTTGATGGAGGCCGACGTGGTAGTGGTGTCGCTGGCCGAATACAACGGTTCCTACACCGCGGGGTTCAAGAATTTGTTCGACTGGGCGTCGCGCGTGGAGTTGAAATTTTTTGGCGGAAAGCCCGTGGTGGTAACGTCCACTGCGCCGGGTCCACGCGGTGGACTGACCGTGTTGCAAACGGCTGTGGAGCGCTTCCCGCGTCACGGCGCCCAAGTATTTGCCGGGCCGGCATTGCCCCAATTCAAAGTTCATTTTGATCTTGAAAGCGGCGCGCTGGTGTCTGAAGAATGGCAAAATCAATTGGACCAAGCGCTCCAACCACTATTGGTAACCTTGTAAGCGTTTACCTTTGGGTTAAACGCTCTGCTCTTGCCACACTTTGCCCACCAAGACGACTATTGGTCTGCGTTTCCAGACCACCTCCAAAAACGATTGTCCGACGTCCGGGAAGCGATTGAGTCGTCGGTTAGTGAGCGGGCACCGGCATTGGTGCGGTGCATTTCGTACGGCATGCCTGCCTTTCGAAAAGGACCCAAAGGGCCTGTGCTGGTCTACATCGCTGCCTACGCGCACCACATTGGGTTTTATCCCACTGGGGCTGGTGTAGCGGCGTTTAAAGATCGGTTGGGCCGCTGGAAGCACTCCAAAGGAGCTGTGCAGTTTCCGCACGAAGTGCCCTTGCCCTTGGAATTGATCATTGAAATGACACAATACCGATGGGATACTACCGCGTAAAACGTTGGTTTCAAGACAAAGTAGGCATCGGCGAGAATCGAGACCGATTGGCGCAGTTGGAATTGCGCGTCAATGCCTTGGCCGCACTGCATCAAGTACACTTGCCGGAAGTGCTCCTTCTCCCGCAAGACGTATTGGACGAAGTTTGGACTGGGCTGCCTGCTGGGCTGCGGTCTGCCTCTGCCGCAGTGCATCGGTCGGACCCCATGCTGCTGTATCCGTTGGCCGTCTCTGGGGGCGATTGGCATCGGTGCGTTCGGGAGTACTTTCAAACCGGTGCGGAAACAGCTCTTTGGTTGCGTGAATGGGCACCGGATG
>CAYXHJ010000014.1:0-6194 GCA_964464855.1 uncultured Owenweeksia sp.
GTTTGCCGTTGAACACCCGCACTTCCCTGCCCTCTGCCACTTCGGTACCGTATCCGGCCGGCGTGAAAAACGCAGGAATGCCCGCGCCTGCGGCGCGGCACCGTTCCGCCAAGGTACCTTGCGGAATCAGCTCTACCTCCAGTTCCCCAGAGAGCATTTGGCGCTCGAATTCAGCGTTTTCGCCTACGTAAGACGAAATCATTTTCTTGATTTGGCGCGTTTCCAAGAGGAGCCCCAGGCCAAAGCCGTCTACGCCAGCATTGTTGGATCCGCAGGTGAGGTTCCGCGTGCCGCGCCGCCGTACTGCGGCAATAGCGTTCTCAGGAATCCCGCTGAGCCCAAATCCTCCAAAAAGCACGGTCATGCCGTCTACCAATCCGGAAACGGCACTATCGGCGTTCGCTACGCGTTTGTCTATCATGGTTCAGTCAAATTCGCTCCACTCATCCGTGGCCGCCTCCGCGGCTGCTGCCTTGCAGTCGGTACGGATGGTCATGGGGGTAGAGGGCAGGTCAAAAGCATCGGAGCGCACGCCCAGGGCCGGATCGGCGTAGCATTTACGCATGTAAAGGGCCCAAACGGGCAGCGCGGTGGTGGCGCCCTGACCAAATACCGTAGAGCCAAAGTGCGCGGCGCGGTCGTCGCAACCGGTCCAAACGCCGGTGACCAAGTTGGGCACCATGCCCATGAACCAGCCGTCTGAATTGTTTTGCGTAGTGCCGGTTTTTCCCGCAATGGGGTTGTTGAAGGCATACGGAAAACCGGTGACCACGTTGTCCGGATAACCGCCTCCGGACGAGCGCAGTCGGGCCCCCGTTCCGTACTCGGTAACGCCAGACAGCAAGCTCGTGACCGCATACGCCACCTCCGGAGAAAGTGCTTCGTGGGACTCCGGCACAAACTCGTCCAGAACCACGCCGTTCTTGTCTTCGATGCGCGTAATCACAATGGGCTTGGTATACACCCCCCCGTTTCCAAAGGCGGTGTACGCACCCACCATTTCTTCCACCGTTAAATCGACGGTTCCCAGCGCGATGGAGGGCACTTCCGGCAGGTCCGACGTCATGCCCAAAGCCCGAGCCAGCTGAACCACGGCCTGCGGGCCGATTTGCTTCATTAAGTACGTGGTAATGGTATTTACGGACTTCGCAAGTGCTTGCTTCAGGGTGAGTAGGCCGCCGTATTCGTTGTCCGAATTGCTGGGGCACCAATCTTCGGTCAGCCCAAATTCACCGGCTTGAATGCACACCTTCTGGTTGGGGACCTCCATGCACGGCGAAAACTTTTTCTGCTCCATGGCCGCAGCATATACCAACGGTTTAAACGTGGAGCCCACCTGGCGCTGGCCTTGTGCCACGTGGTCGTACTGAAAATGCGCGTAGTCAATGCCACCCACCCAAGCTTTCACAAAACCAGTTTGGGGCTCCACGCTGAGCAGCCCACACTGGTAAAAGGACTTCATGTAGCGGATGGAATCCAACGGACTCAATACGGTATCCACGGGCCCCTTCCAGCTGAAGACCTTCATGGGAATTTTGGTTCGGAAAACGCGTTGAATCTCCGATTCGCTGGCACCGGATTCTACCAGATTTCGGTACCGCGGGGTTTGCTTCATGCCCCGGCTCATGATGGTTTGGTACTGTTCTTCAGCGTCACCTTGGAAATAGAAGGGGCCGTACTTTCGTCCTTTGATCTGTTTGAAAAACACCCGTTGCAGGTTGGACAGGTGTTCCGCAACGGCCTCTTCCGCATAGCGCTGCATG
The DNA here is from genome assembly GCA_964464855.1 of uncultured Owenweeksia sp. Classification (GTDB taxonomy): domain Bacteria; phylum Bacteroidota; class Bacteroidia; order Flavobacteriales; family Schleiferiaceae; genus CAMDTE01. The sequence continues at coordinate 1,764 of CAYXHJ010000014.1, forward strand.
CGGACGTCCACCGTGGTGTAAATTTTTAAACCGTCGGTGTACAAATTGTACGACGACCCATCCGGTTTGGGGTGATCCTTGACCCAATCTTTGAGTTGGCCCCGGATGTATTCGCGTAAATAGGGTGCCAGACCGCGATCGTGCGTTTGGGGGTTGAACCGAACCTCCAACGGGGTTGCTGCAAACGAATCGTATTCTTCTTCCGTCAGGTATCCGTTGCGCTCCATTTGGCGCAAGACGGTGTTGCGTCGGGCAGTAGCCTCTTCGGGCCGACGAACGGGATTGTAGATGGACGGGTTTTTCACCATGCCCACCAAGACAGCAGCCTCCGGCACCGTTAATTGCTGCGGGTTTTTACCGAAGTAAATGCGGGAGGCACTGTGCACGCCCACAGCCTGGTAAAGGAAGTCGAACTGATTGAAATACAGCGCAATAATCTCGTCTTTGGTGTAACGAGATTCCAGCTGCAGCGCAATAATCCACTCCTTGAATTTTTGCAGTATTCGGCCTACTTTGCTGGAGGCCGGCTCGTGAAACATTTGTTTGGCCAATTGCTGGGTCAGGGTGGAACCGCCGCCCTGCGTCCCCAAACTGGCCAGTGCCCGGCCTAATGAACGGAAATCAATGCCGGCGTGGTCGTAGAACCGTTCGTCTTCGGTGGCCACCAATGCTTGAACGAGATGGGGAGGAAGTTGATCGTATTCGGTGTGAACGCGATTTTCTTCAAAAAAAGTGCCCAGTTGTTCGCCGTTGGCGTCTAATATTTGGGTCGCCAAAAAACTTTTGGGATTGGCAATTTCTTCGGTAGACGGCAAGGGACCAAAGGCACCCACCCAGGCTAGAAAAAGGCCCAATAAAATCAGTGTAGGAACAGAAAGTACGGCCATCCAAAAGATGCGCACTTCGCGGCTAAAATCGCGTGGCCCGGTTGACTTAGCGGCGGCTGGCATGGGCAGGTTCAATGGTGAATCCCAAACTGCGCATGCCCGGCAAGGGGTTCTCGCGCATTACGTGCTGAAAACGAAAACGATAGGGACCAGGTTTTTGAAAAGATACGGCCTGCCCCCGAAAAGGAACGGTAAGTGTTTTGATGCCGCCTACACCTTCGCCCAACCAAGTTCCTCGGTCGTCTGCGAGTTGAATTTCCACCGTGTCTTGGTATTCAATGCCGTCGGCCCCAATGATTTGACGACCCAAATAAAGATTTCGGTAGGGATAGGATTGGGTATGCCGCACCGCAACAAGCAGTACGTAAGGCTGTGCCGTGTCGGTTACTGTTACGTCATACTGAATGGCGGAATCCCGCTCCCAACCCGTTTCGGGGAGGTCGGTAAAATCCCGAAAGAGCGCGTTTCCATCGGAACACCCAGAGGCGCCCAGAAGGAACATGAAAACTCCTACAATTAGGAATTTATGCTTTTTTTTGCGGCGGTCGGTTTCCACGTTTTTTAAACGAGCGGTTTTTCTTTTTGGGCTTGTCAAAGCGCGTCAACGAATCTTCCGTGGGGGCAACGATTTCAACAAAATCGTCGGCTTTCACGCGGTGTTCAATCACTTGCTTGTCTTCCAACGCCGCAGGCTTTTCGCCGCGAGCGTTCATTTCCATCATGGCTTTGGCGTCCTCTGCTTTCAACGCAATCCACGTGGCGCGGTCGTCCCGGTAGGCGAACCACATCATGCCGCGCAGGATGTCCATTTTTTGCATTTCTGCCTCGCCCTTCTCCGTTTTGATTTTCTTTCCCTCGGGGAAAATGCTCATGGCCTCCGCGTACTGGTCCAATTCAAAGTTGAGGCAACACTTCAATTTGCCGCACTGTCCGGCCAGTTTTTGCGGATTCAAACTCAAGGACTGGTATCGAGCGGCTGCGGTAGTGACCGCGCGAAAATCCGTCAGCCACGTGGAGCAGCACAATTCGCGTCCGCAAATGCCCAGTCCTCCCAGTCGTCCGGCTTCTTGACGGGCGCCAATGTGGCGCATTTCCACACGGATGCCCAATGCGGCAGACAGATCCCGGACCAATTGCCGAAAATCCACGCGCTCTTCAGCGGTGTAGTAAAAAAACGCTTTGAAACCGTCGCCCTGTGCTTCTACGTCGGACACCTTCATGTTCAGGCCGTGCTGTACGGCCATCTGGCGGCAAGCAGTCATCCACTCGCCTTCTTTGGCGCGGGCGGCTTCCCATTTTTCCAGATCGCGTTCGGTGGCTTTGCGCAGGAGCTTTCGTGCTGCGGAAACGTCGGTCTCTGCCGCTTTTTTCCGCATCTGCACACGCACCAATTCACCGGTCAAAGAAACGCTTCCGATGTCGTAGCCACCGGTTCCGGTTTCCACCACAACGGCATTGCCCACATAAAAATGCAGTTGGTGTGCGTTGTAGTAAAAGTCTTTACGTCCGTTTTTGAAGCGAACTTCTACCCACCAACAGGGTTCCTGCCCTTCCGGCAACTCCATGTTGGTCAGCCAGTTGAACACCGTCAACTTGCCGCAGGAGTGGGTACCGCACGAGCCGTTGTTTCCACAACCGCTGGGGATTCCGCCGCTTGATGAACAGGAGGTACAGGCCATGTCACGAAGATACGCATCTTTGCACTACTCTATGCCGCGTAAAACCACCCTCGCCGCCCTCTTTGGGGCATTCGTTTTGGCCTTCTCGGCCGCCGCGCAAATCCAGCCGGTGGGCCAATGGCGTTCCCATTTGCCGTACCGACTTTCCACCCACGTGGTCCAAGCGGGGCCGTGGGTTTTTGTAGCGTCCGGCAGCGGATTGTTTCGGTACCACGCAGACGAGAAGTACGTAGAGCCCTTGACCAAGGTGGAGGGCCTTACGGACGTGGACATCACGGCGCTGGCCTACGACCCGGTCACGGACTGGGTAGTGGTGGGGTATCGCAACGGAAATCTGGATTTAATTCGAAACGAAAAAATTGTCAACGTCCCTGAATTGGTTCGTTCCGCCCTGTATCCGGGCAAAAAGAAAGTCAACCACATCCACTGCGGAGCCCCGGGGACGCCCCGAGCCGGACGCGCTTTGTTGTCCACGGATTTTGGTATTGTCGAATTGAATTTGGCAACGCAGCTGGTGGTAGGCACTTATTTGGTGGGACCCAATGCTCAAGAAGCAGTGGTGTACGGTTCCAGCACACGAAACGACTCGGTTTGGGTGGCCACGGGTCAAGGATTGGTGGCTGCTGCGCATGCGGACCCTTGGTACGATCCGTCGGTTTGGCACCGGCATGCCCAATGGGAAGGGCAAGTGGTGCACCTGGTTGCGGCCCATCCTTCGGTTGCGAATCCTCAATTGGCCGTGGGTGTTCCCACCGCAGCGGGAGACTCCCTGTTCATCCGTCGAAACGGCCAATGGCGCACGGTGGACGACGGTTTGGACATTCCCTCATCCTTGTATCAGATTGTTCCTCAGGGTGCTGGATTTTGGGTGGCGCGTTCGTTTGATGTTTTGGAGGTGCTTCCCGGAACTGGGACAGCGTGGCAAACGAGCCCAATCATGTCCCCCGGTACCGGAAACAACGCAGGATTCCGCCCCCGAGGATTGGTTTGGGACGCGCAACGCCAAATTTTGTGGACGGCCAACAGTTATCGCGGTCTGACGTTCAAGGACAATCCCACCTACGCGCAACACCGGGTACCGTCGGGCCCGCCCACCGGAAACGCTTACCGCATGGCTTCGCCTGGAGATAAGCTGTACGTGGCTCCGGGCGCTTTGGACGCTACGTGGACGGCGCAGTTCAACAACGACGGTCTTTTTGTGTTCACCGGTGGCCGATGGTCTGCTCGCCAGGACGCCAACGTGGACAACGCCAAAGATTTGGTGGCGGTAGCGGTGGATCCTACAGACACGTCCCACGTGTACCTGGGCAGCTGGGGCAAGGGCGTGGTTCACCTGCACCGCGGTCAGTTTGTGGAGCGCTGGGACGCCACCAACAGTCCGCTGGGGCCGGCGCTGGCTTCCACTTCCAACGACGTGCGCGTGGGCGGTTTGGCCTTCGCACCAGACGGAACCCTGTGGGCTACGGCCTCTTTGGCCACCAACAACCTGTACAAACGCTCTCCAGACGGCACTTGGACCGCCTACAATTTGGGTCAATTCAGCGGCGAAGCCATCAAGGACCTCGCTCTGGATGAGGACGGCAGAGTTTGGATGATCAGCCGCACCAAAGGCATCGTTTGCGCGGAGGTCGACGGTTCTTCCGTGCAGGTGCGCCGGATCACCTCCGGTGCTGGAGACGGGAATTTGCCCAGTCCGGACGTGCAGGCCCTTGCGTTTGATTTGGATGGAGAGCTTTGGGTGGGCACCACCGACGGATTGGCCGTGATTTACACGCCATACAATGTATTCAAGCCGGGCCGGTCCATCGACGCGCAGCCGATTTTACGCGAGGAAAACGGCGTGGTTCAGAAGGTTTTGGGCTCCG
>CAYXHJ010000014.1:6204-13677 GCA_964464855.1 uncultured Owenweeksia sp.
GCATTTCTTGCATTGCCGTGGACGGGGGCAACCGGAAGTGGGTAGGAACCCAATCCGGCGGACTCTTTCTGTTGAGTCCGGACGGTTTGGAAGAACTTTTGCACTTGACCTCAGCCAACTCCCCCATGCTTTCGGACCGCATCACATCCTTGGCCGTGGATCCGGTTACGGGAGAGGTGTTCATGGGCACGGACCGTGGCTTACAATCCTTCCGCGCCGGCGCCACAGAAGGTGGCGAAACGTTTGGCGAGGTAGTGGCCTTTCCCAATCCGGTGCCGCCGGACTACACGGGTCCCATTTCTGTTCGCGGCCTAAAAGCAAATGTTCGGTGCAAAATCACGGACCGCTCCGGCCGCTTGGTCTTTGAAGCCACCGCTTGGGGCGGAACGTTGGTTTGGCCCGGAAATACGCTCAACGGGGAACCGGCACCCGCCGGCATCTACCAAGTCTACGCCACAGACGACTTGGGCACAGACACCCACGTGGCCACGGTCGCCGTTGCTCGCCACGGGCGCTGAACATGGGCCCACTGGAAAAATGCAACCTATTGGTTTTGGGGGTATTTTCCTCCGGTGAGCACGCCAAGGTTGTGCACGCCTATACGGACCGATTTGGCTTGCAGCGCTACTACCTCTACGGCACGCACAGCAAGCGCGCTCCGGTGCGCCCGGCCCACTTGTTGCCTTTGACTTTTTTGGAGGCCGTGGTCACCCGAAAGGGAAAAGGGCAATTGGAAAATATTCAAGAAGTGCGCGCTTTGGACGCGGCTGCCCCTCGCCATCCCTTGACGCAGTCCGTAGCCCTGTTGGTGGCAGAAATTTGGTCCAGCGCGCTGCAAGAAGGTGAGTCGGACGAGGGATTTTACACCAACGCCTTGTTGTGGCGTGCCTCCTTGGTAGCTTCCGAGCCCCCATCGCCCATGGCTGTAGTGGAGGCACTTTTGCTGTTGCTGGAGCATTTGGGATTGGGCTGCACACCTCCGCCGGAAATGCTCTGGATGGACCTGCGCGAAGGGCAATTTGGCACGCATCCTCCGGTGCATCCGGATGTTTTGGAGCCGGAGGTGGTTCGGGCTTGGGGACGGTGGTTGTCGGAAGGGCAGGCGCCAGGACAGCCGCAGCGCGGCCAATGGGTAGACGGTCTGATTCGTTATTTGGAGGTGCAGTTGCCTAATTTCCGTCCGCCGCGAAGCTTGCCCGTTCTGCGGGCGCTCTTGGAATAAACCCGTGTGCGGAATTGAATCCTACTGACCCTTGCGGAATCGGGCCCCGCGCAGGGTGGTTTCAAATTCCAACAGCGTCAATCGCTTGGGGGTTCCGGGGGAATACACCAACGCATTCAGGTGGTACACGTGTCCCCGTGCGGAATCCGCTACCGCATAGGACAAAAACGGGCCGCCCATGAAGTCGCCGTACGTCCGCCAAAGTCCTCGGGTTTCCACTGCGGGTAGACCGTCGATTTGGGTGGGTTTGAGCGTGGGCGCTAAGCGCATCTCGGTAGCCATGTACGAGCCCGGCTGTCCGCCTTCAAAGTGTCGTTTCAGCAAGGTGTCTCGCGTGGCTTGAATCCGACTGCGCCAGTCCGGGGTCCATCGAGACCGGGTACACATTAAAAACTGAGTGGTCTTTTTACCGTCCAGGCGGAGGATGACCAACGTGTCTTTTGCCAAGGTCACGCCAAACCCAGAAGGAAGTTGTAATTGACTGATACCAAGAGTTTTAAGCTCGTCGGGGAGGAGTTGTGCAGATTGTTTCAAACGCCCGGCCAGCGCAGCGCGGTCGTGTTCGCCAAACCACTGTTCCAGGCGCGCCTGCTCTTCCTGAAGCATTTTGGGAAAGTCCGCGGCACGAGCAGCAACAACCGTAACCACCAATTGGGGACTGGCCCAGACGTCCGTAGTGCGGTAAACGCCCACAGAATCCGGCTGGACCACCAAGCGCAACAACGCTTTGCTCCGCTGCACCAGCGGCTTGAAGGCAGCGTGTGGAATTCGGGTTAATTTGTACTTCGGCTCGGATTGGGGCAGTCCGTCCATGGGCCCGCCCAACGTTTCTGCCACCACAAGGCCGGTTCCACCAAACCATACCGAATCATCGGCAACGACCAATAATTCTCCTGGAGAACCGTTGCTATCGGGCAAAATACGCCCGGTTGTGGGTGAGGAATCGCAACCGACGGCCAACAAAATGGCGAGAGACACCGTGGCGCACTGCAAGACACAAGGTAATCGGAAGTTCATCACCGTTTTATTTTTAAACGTTGGCCAACGTCGATGCGCTCTCCCTTCAAACCATTCCAGGTCTGAATTTCCTTAACGCTTACGCCGTACCGACGTGCAATGGCACTGAGGGTATCGCCACTTCGCACGGTGTGGGTAACGGAAGCAGGCTTGGGCGCGGGGGGCTTGGGCGCTGCAGCGGGCGCCACCAAGGCGAGCGGTTCCAAGGCGTAAATGGAATCCTCTAAAGCAATAAACAGCTGGGCCGCTTCCCGCGGCAGTACCGCGTGGTAGGCGTGTCCGCCCGGTTGGGGTGCGGGAATTTGCCGGTAGCGGTAGGCGGGATTGAGGTCCGCCAAGACTTCTTCGTCCACGTGAAGCGTTTTACTCAAAACGGCCAAAGACAGCCCTTTTTTGATGTCTACGGTATCCAACTGGTCGTACCGGAAGGGAGGCTCTTGGGCAGGCAATTGCAAATCCTGAGCGTATTCCATTACGTACACCAAGGCAATGAACCCGGGAACGTAACCCGACGTGGTTTTGGGTAAATAGGGCCGCAGTGCCCAGTAATCGCGAATGCCGCCACTGCGCTGAATGGCCTTGGCCACGTTTCCAGGACCGCTGTTGTACGCGGCCAGCACCAAGTTCCAATCCCCAAAAATGCGGTACAGTTCCTTCAAATAACGTGCGGCCGTTTCCGTACTCTTGATGGGGTCTGCTCGCTCGTCAATGAATCCATTGATTTCCAACCCTTTCATTTTGGCGGTGCTGTACATGAATTGCCACAATCCCTTCGCGCCGGCGGGGCTCTGGGCTCGGGGATCCAAAGCGCTTTCTATAACCGCTAAGTATTTCAATTCCAGCGGAATGCCGTGTTTCGTAAAGATTCGATCAATCAAGGGAAAATAGTAGGCGCTGCGCCCCAAAACCCGGCTGATCAATGCCGTACGACGCTTGGTGTACAGTTCAATGTAGTTTTTAACGTGGTGGTTGTACACCAACGGAAAGGCGGTCCGACCGTCCAATACCCGCAGTCGGTATTGAATCAGAGAATCCGACGGAGCGGTGCGAACGGCGGCGTATTCGAACGTGCTGTCCAAAGCAGCGAGCCCCGGCTCACGCGCCTCCAAAGGAACCCCTTTCAGCGTGTCCAACTCCTCTTGCCCCCAGAGCATCGGACCCATGAGGAGGGCCAAGAGCACTCCTGTGAACCGCCAGCCCCAACCCATCTTCAGTCGACGGATAAGGTGTTTCGCAATAAGGCAGCGTGTGCAAAAAGGGCGGCCTCCTCAAATCGACCCGTGGTCACGTGCAACCCCCAGGGAAGACCGTTGGAATGCACTCCGCCGGGCAGACTCAGCGCCGGTAAACCGGTTAGGTTCGCGTGAACGGTGTACAAATCTTCCAAGTACATGACCGTGGGGTCTGAGTTTTCGCGCCCAATGGGAAAGGCCGTGTGCGGGGAAGTAGGCGAAAGCAGAGCGTCGTAGTTGGAGAGCAGGTTTTCCGCGTGGTCGCGCAGCAGCCGTCGGCCCTTCTGTGCTTTGCCGTAGTAGGCGTCGTAGTAACCGCTGGACAAGACAAAGGTGCCCAGCAAGATTCGACGCTGCACTTCCAACCCAAAACCTTCGGACCGCGACGCTTTCATCAAACCGTCCAAATCGTCAACCTCTTGTGCGGTGCGGTGGCCAAAGCGAACGCCGTCGTAGCGCGCTAAGTTTGCACTGGCTTCGGCGGTGGTCAAAACGTAATAGAGCGGAACCAATTGGTCCAAATACGGAAAGTCAACCGCATCTACGGTGTGGCCGGCGGAACGGAGTTTGTCAAACAAAGACTCCAGGGCTGCTCGAATTTCCGGATCCAAACCGGGATGATCCAGGGTTGCCTGAAAGTAGGCGTACCGTTGCGGACCGGAGGGAGCCACGGGGGTTGACGGCGATACGGGACGGGACGAAACCGTCGCGTCAAACGAGTCGGCCCCGGACATGATGTCCAAAACCGCAGCGGCGTCTTCCAACGTGTGGGCAAAAGGCCCGATTTGGTCAAAGGACGAGGCGTAGGCAATGAGTCCGTGGCGCGAAATGCGTCCGTAGGTGGGCTTCATGCCCACGATGCCCGTAAAGGCTGCTGGCTGCCGGATGGATCCTCCGGTGTCTGAACCCAGGGCGACGTGGCACAATCCCGCGGCCACGGCCGCGGCAGATCCGCCCGACGAACCGCCCGGTACTTTAGTGGGGTCCAAGGGGTTGCGAACCGGTCCGTAGTAAGAAGTTTCGTTGGACGAACCCATGGCGAACTCGTCGCAGTTGGTACGGCCGATAAACACAGCGCCGGCAGCTTCCAAACGCTCCACCGCAGTCGCCGAGAACAAGCTTTCGAATGTTTCCAGCATTTTCGAACCGGCAGAAACGCCGTGGCCGCGGTAGCACAAATTGTCTTTCAGTGCCACCACCATGCCCGCCAACGGCAAGGACTCGCCTGAAGCTACGCGTGCGTCTATTGCGGCTGCTTGGGATCGAGCCGTTTCGGCAAAAAGTTCAATGAAAATATTGAGATGGGAGGCCTGTTCGGCGCGTGCCAAGGCTTCCTCTACCAAGGCGGCACAGGTTATCTTCCCCGCGGAGACCGCGCGGTAATCCATCAGCGGCGAAAACCCCATCAGTCTTTCTTTTCCTCTTTCTTCGCGGGAGCGTCTTCGTCCTTCATGGCGTTCTTAAATTCCTTCACGCCGCCGCCTAGGCCGCGCATCAATTCCGGAATTTTCTTACCACCGAACAACAAAACCACCACAGCAACGATCAATACGATCTGCCACGGCCCAACAACGCCCAGAAAAATAGCCCATGCATTCATAGCGGTGCAATTTAGAATGCCAAAGGTACGAAGTCCTGCGGGGCCTCACGCTAATTTTTCAGCGAGTTTGGCCATCGTTTTGCGAGCAGACTCCCCGTCGTAAAGTATTTTGTACACCGCGTTGGCAATGGGCATCCGAACATCGTGGTTTTTCTTGACCGACTTGATCAATTTTGTGGCGTAGTACCCCTCAGCTACCATGTTCATTTCCAGCATAGTAGAACGAACCGTATAGCCTTTGCCGATCATGGTTCCAAAGGTTCGGTTGCGGCTGAACTGCGAGTAGGCGGTCACGAGCAAATCCCCCAAGTATTCAGAACCGTTGATGTCCCGCTTGATGGGATGCACAGCCTTGATGAATCGCTTCATTTCTTGAACCGAATTGCTGACCAACACCGCCTGAAAGTTGTCTCCATACCCCAGCCCGTGGCAAATACCACACGCCAAAGAATAAATGTTTTTTAAGACAGCAGCGTACTCGGTGCCGTAAATATCGTCGGACACTTGGGTTCGCAAGTACTTGCACGCCAACATATCCGCCATGTAGCGGGCTGCTTCGGCACTCTCTGAGGCAACGGTCAGGTAACTGAGGCGCTCCAAGGCCACTTCTTCCGCGTGGCACGGCCCAACAATCACGCCAAAATCCTTGTAATCAACCCCGTAGGTGTCGTGCATGAATTCCCCCACAATTTGATTGCTGTCGGGCACAATGCCTTTGATGGCGGAAAACACTTTTTTCCCTTCCAAGGAAACGTGCAGGTTTTCCAGTGCAGACTTCAAAAAGGCGGAAGGGACGGCCAGCACGACGATGTCCGCATCTTCCACAACAGCGTCCAGGTCTGAGTCAATGGCCAGGTGTTCCGTATTCAGCTCAACATCGGTGAGGTACCGCGGGTTGTGGTGGAATCGTTGGATGTGCAATGCCATTTCGGGGTCCCGAACCCACCAGCCCACGTATTCGTTGTTGTTTGCCAACAATTTTATGAGGGCCGTTGCAAAACTGCCGCCACCAATGACTGCGATACGAGGGGATTTTGTACTCAAAATACCACGTCTTTGGCCAAGCGTTCGCCGTTTCGAACGAACACCACTTTGGCTTTTTGGCCCTTGCTGAACGCTGATAGGGCGGTCATGTAGGAGGTCATGTCCCGTACGGGCATTCCACCCAGTTCAACGACCACGTCGCCCGCCACCAGTCCAGCTTTTTCGGCGGGTTTACCGGGGGAAACCCCGGAAATGCGCATGCCGTTGCCCGCAAAGGCGTAGTCGGGAACAACCCCCAAAGTAACTTTAAACGACGCCGAACTTGCATTTGTGGGCTCTTTTACGTCTTGAAAGGACAGTGCAGAGGACTGCGCCAGCGCTTCCACCGTACCCAACAACGTGCGCAAGGTGTACTCGACGCTCAAGGGCTCAATCTTTTCCACATCGTCCGACGGCCGGTGGTAATCCCCGTGCGCACCGGTGAAAAAGTGCAGCACAGGAATGCCCTGGCGGTAGAACGAGGCGTGGTCGGAGGAACTTCCCGGGGCCGACTCCGTTTTTAGAGCAATGGGCAAACAGGTGCCTTGCGACAAAACTTCCGGCCATTCCAATGCCGTACCCGTACCGCTCACAATCAGGGGGTTGCCTTTTTCCAAACGCCCCACCATGTCAAAATTCAACATGGCAAACAATTCCTTGAACTCGGACGGTCGATTGGCCACAAAGTGTTGCGATCCCAGCAGACCGTCCTCTTCCGCGCTGAATCCCACAATGAGGTAGTTAAACGCTTTAGCGGCAGGCCACTCCTTTAAAAGTCGCGCCGCCTCCAGCACAACGGCAACACCAGAGGCGTTGTCGTCGGCCCCGTTGTGGATGGCCGGTTCTCCGCGGTGGAGGGAATGCTCCAGCCCCCAGCCCAAGTGGTCGTAGTGGGCGCCCAAGACCAGCGTTTTCTCCGCACCGTGGTCTATAAAACCGCAAACGTTGGCTGCCTGCGCCGTTTCGCGCTGCACGAAGGCGTTCAGTTGAACGGAGCCGCGCGGCAACTTCCCTTCTGGGTAAACCACTACGGGAATGGATCCCGGACGCGTACTCTTGTAAAACGGTTCGGGCAATAAATTGTCCTTTTTCCCGGGTATCAAAATCACCCCAACCGCTCCGGCGCGCGCAGCGCGATCGATGCGCGTGTCCAAGTCCAAGTGCTTGGCAAACTTTCCGTGCGGGCCCTTGCCGTCCGGAGTTCCTGCGTGCAGCACCGCAATCTTACCGGCCAATCGCTTGTTCGCAAAATCATTGCGACCTAAATCGGACGCATCAATCCCGTATCCAACGCGCTTTAATTTACCCGATGCCGAGCCGTTGGCGGTGTGCGGATGCGGGAAGGTTTTTTTCAGCGCGACGCCTGTTTTTAAAGGCAC
>CAYXHJ010000015.1:0-5451 GCA_964464855.1 uncultured Owenweeksia sp.
CGGCAAACACCACCAATTCTCCGGTATTGGGGATGTACATGATGTCCAGGTACGAGGCAAATACCACGGAACCGCTGACGTAGGCCAACACGGCCAAAGCAAAAGCTACGATGGCGGAGGTTCCCGCTGCCAGACCGTCCAGACCGTCGGTGAGGTTGGCGCCGTTGCTCACGGCCGTTACAATGAACAGTACGATGGGGATGAATACCAACCAGGCCCAGTCTGCGGCATGCTCCCCAAAGACCACCGCCAAATCGGCATAATCAAAGGTGGTCTCTTTGAGAAAGGGTACAGTGGTCTTTAAACTCTTCTCGGCCGGTCCAAAAGTGGGAATACCGCGCGCTTCCTCGCCGTGCAGGTTGACGTCCGCCTGAGCCGGCAGTTCTTCTTTCATCACTACATCGGGGTGCAGGTAAAGTGCAGCCCCTACGATCACGCCCAGTCCAATTTGACCGATCACTTTGAAGATGCCGCGCAGGCCCTCCTTGTTCTTCTTGAACACTTTGATGTAGTCGTCCAAAAAGCCAATGAGTCCCATCCAAACGGTGGTCAACAGCAGCAGTTGAATGTAGATGTTGTCCAACTTGGCCAAGAGCAGGGTGGGGACCAAAATGGCTGCCAGAATGATGAGACCGCCCATGGTGGGGGTGCCTTTTTTCTGCATTTGGCCTTCCAGGCCCAGATCTCGAACGGTTTCGCCAATTTGCTTCCGGCGCAGGGCGTCGATCAGTTGGCGCCCGAAGACCATGGAGATCAAGAGCGAAATGAGGATGGCCATCCCGGCGCGGAACGTAATGAACCGGAAAAGGCCCGCGCCGGGTACGTCGTACGCGGAATCCAGGTAGGAGAAGAGTTCGGTCAGCATCGCAGGTTTGTCTTTAGAGAGCGGCTTAAACGTTGAGCATTTGGAAGGTTTCCAGCAGAACGGCGCGGTCGTCAAACGGATGGCGTACGCCTTGGATTTCTTGGTAAGTTTCGTGTCCTTTTCCGGCCACCAAAACAATATCTCCCGGCTGGGCGCGCTGCACGGCCAATTTGATGGCCTCTTTGCGGTCCGGCAGGGTGGTGGATTTGCGAATCAGAACGGGGTCCAGTCCGGCTTCCATTTCGCGCAAAATTTGCGCAGGATCTTCGGTGCGTGGGTTGTCTGCAGTCAGGACGACGGCGTCGCTTTTTTCCGCCGCAATTTTTGCCATGATGGGGCGTTTGGTTTTGTCCCGATCTCCGCCGCAGCCCACCACCGTGATGACTTTGGCGCCGGCGTTGTGGCGAAACTCGGCCAACGTATTCAGCACATTTTCTAAGGCGTCGGGGGTGTGCGCGTAGTCCACCACGCCTAGGATTCCTGTGGCGCTTTGCACCGTTTGGAACCGACCGTCCGGCGCCGTCAGGGAACTGAGTGCCGTCCGGACCAAATCGTCGTCTTGGCCCAACAGATCCGCAACGCCATAAATGGCAGCCACGTTGTAGGCATTGAAGGCGCCAATCAAGCGCACCCACAATTCTTTTTGGTTCAAGGTCAACAATAAGCCCGTGAGGTGGCTTTCCAGCAACTTGACTTTGTAGTCCGACGGGCTGCGCAGGGCAAATGTTTGAACCCGAGCCTTGGTATGGAGTACCATGGTGGATCCGTGTTTGTCGTCTGCGTTGACCAAGGCAAAGGCGTCCTTTTTGAGGCCGTCGAACAGCATTTTTTTCGCACGGATGTAGTTGTCAAATGTGCCGTGGTAGTCCAAGTGGTCGTGGGTGATGTTGGTGAAAACCGCGCCAGCAAAGCGAGTCCCGGCAACGCGGTGCTGCACTAGGCCGTGCGAGCTCACCTCCATGAAGGCGTATTTGCAGCCGGCGTCCACCATCTCAGACAGAAGCTTTTGCAGCACCAGGGCATTGGGCGTGGTGTGGGTCGACGGTTCGCACCGACCGGCCACGCAGTTAACCACGGTGGAAATCAGGCCGCTTTTGCGGTCCAAGGAGGAAAATAGTTGGTACAGCAGGGTAGCCGTGGTGGTCTTTCCGTTGGTACCGGTGATCCCAACCAATTGCAATTTTTCAGAAGGGCGGTCGTACCAGTTGCAGGCCAGCCAGCCCAAGGCCTCGGCGGCGTCGCCAACCTGGATCCACGCAACGTGGTCCGGTAGGGACGCGGGGAGTTCTTCGCACACCACTGCACAAGCACCCGCGGCCAACGCGGCCTCAATGTACTGGTGCCCGTCGGACGCCGTTCCTTTAATGGCCACAAAGAGGTAGTCCTTTCCAACGGCTCTTGAGTTGTCCGCAATGCCGGCAACAGCTGCGTGCATTGGCCCAAAAGTGGCTTTGATTTTCAGGTCCCGCAGGAGTTCGCGCAGCAGTTTCATCCCAATACCAGTTCAACGGTTCCCCGAACGCTCCGCAGGGGCGTGCCCGCAGGGATCGATTGTTTTTTAACCCGGCCGGCCCCGCGCACCCGCACGCGGCAGCCCGCATTTTCCAAAAGCGCCAAAGCCCGATGCCCCGGCAAGCCCACCACATTTGGGAGCATGCCGTTGCGCGCGCGCCGGGCCGCTCGCTCCACCAGTACGTCGGTTTTTTGCACGCGGCGGGCGGCCGCCTCAGCCAACCCGGCCTCGGCCGCCGCCTCCGCAACGCGGTACGGTGCCGGAGACAGCTTGTTCACCGCCAGGGCAATTTCCTGAAAAACGGGCCCTGCAATAGCACCCCCAGAAGGCTCCACCATTTTGGGCTTGTACAACAAAACCACGCACGTGTACTGCGGGTTTTCTGCGGGAAAATACCCGGCAAACGAAACCTGGTAGTGGTATCCGCCCGCATCCGCATCGCGGTATTCCACCCGGTTCGTGCCCGTTTTGCCGGCAATGGACAGCGAGTCCGTGTAGACGTACTTGCGCCCCGTACCTTTTTGTACCGCGCGCACCAGCAGTTGATGCATCACAGCGCGGGATTCTTTGGCGCAGATCGACGGGTGAACCACCGTGGGTTCGTACCGCTCCACCACCGCACCACGGTCGCGAATTTCTTCTACAATTAAAGGCTTCAACAGCTTGCCGCCGTTGGCGAGCGCGTTGTAAAATAGCGCGGTTTGCAGCGGAGTAACCAACACGTTGTAGCCGTAAAACATACGAGACAAGGTCACGTTGCCGTACCACGTTTTGTCCCCCGGTTTAGGAATCCGCGGCTTGCTTTCTCCCGGCAGTGCAATACCGGTTTTCTCGCCCAATCCGAATTGGTACAGTCGATCCGCAAAGTCTTCCGGGTGTTTGCTGAAATGGGGAAACAGCGCTTTGACCATCCCGATGTTGGAGGATACCTCCAAGGCGTGCCCAACTGTAATGTTTCCGTGGCCGCCCTTTTTGGAATCCGTAATGGGTGCGGCCCGGCCGGGAAAGAGGTCCAATCGTCCGTCCCCGGTCTGTACCCACTGAGCGGTATCGACGATTCCTTCCTCCAAACCCGCGAGCAAGGCCGCAACTTTGAAGGTAGAGCCCGGCTCGGTGGCGGCCCAAACCGCGTAGTTCACGGTTTCCGAATAACCCGAATCGCCTTCCAGCTTGCCCAAATTAACGAGTGCCCGAATTTTGCCCGTGGCGGCCTCAACCAAAATCACCGTGCCGTACTCGGCTTGGGTCTCCTCCAGTTTTTTACGAAGCGCTTTGTCCGCAATGTCTTGCATGCGAACGTCCAACGTGGTCACCAAGTCTCGGCCGTCGTGCGGCTCAACGGCGTAGGTGTTCTCAATGGGCTTCCACATGTTGCGGCCAAGGTGTTGCATCACCCGGGAACCGTCCTTGCCGCGCAGTACGTCCGAAAACTGACCCTCCAGTCCTTCGCGCGCATCCGCGCGGTCGTATCCCAAGGTTCTGGCCGCCAGGTTGTCAAAGGCCCGGACGCGCTTGGGCGTTTCTTCAATGATCATTCCGCCTTCGTGCCCAGCTCCTTTGAAAAGTGCTAAGCTTTTGGTGGTTTCCATGGCCGTGAAACGCACTTCGCGGCCCAAAAGAACGTACCGCTTTCCATCCCGATGCGCCTTGCGCAAATAACCAAACCAGGCTCCTGCGGATCGTTGCCCCAACAGCCGTGCCAATGTATCGGCAGCGTTGGCAGCATGCGCATTGAAACGAACGTCATCCACCACGGCGGCGTCCCAATACAGGGCATAAAGGGGCATGGAGGTCACCAGCAACTGACCGTCGGCGGAATAGAGGTTGCCACGCGTGGCGGGAACCGGACGAATTTGAATGCGTTGTTCCGCCAATTCTTTGCGCAATTCGGGTCCGTCCACCACCGAAATGCGGATCAATTGACCCACCACGGCCGCGGCCAGCAGACCCATCAACAAGGACAGGAGGGTCGCCATTTTTGCCGAATGAGTCCGAGCGTTACTCATCGCTGGGTTGAATTTCCAGTTTGATCGGTGGCTTCCCACTCGGCACCAATCCACGTTCCTGAGCGCGTTCCTGAATGCGGCTCTCGCGGCCCCATTGCATCAGGGCGGACTTGGTCTCCAAATAATGACTCTCCAACCGGTTGAGTTGGGCCGATTTTTCTTGAATTTCGCGAATCTTGCGGTCCGTCTGGTGCGAACACGTGATCGCCAACAGGCCCAGTGCGGTTAGGTACAGCAAAAACGGTATGTTTTTCCGCACCAGTTCGTGGCCCACAATAGAACCGCGCACAAAGTCCGCAAAAGAAACGGTCTTTTTGGGATTGGCCTTGCCGGACGTACTCATGATTGGGCACGTTTTTCAGCGGCTCGGAGTTTAGCGCTCCGTGCACGCGGGTTGCGTTGGACTTCTTCAGCGGAGGGCACCACGGCCTTGCGCGTGATCAAATCAAAAGGAACCAGTCGGTTTCCAAAGGTGTCGCGGTCGGCCTCGCCCACGAGCTTTCCTTCGCGGAAGAATACCTTGACCCGACGGTCCTCCAAACTGTGGTACGATAGCACCACAAACCGTCCGGCTTCATTTAAAACAGCCAATCCCTGCTCCAGCAAGGATTCCAAAACGGCCAATTCGCGGTTGATTTCAATGCGCAGCGCCTGAAAAACCTGAGCCAACACCTTATGGCCTTTGCCGCGCGGGGCCAACGGTTCCACCACCCGAACCAAATCTGCGGTAGACTCCAACGTACCGGCATCGCGAGCGGCCAAAATAGCGCGTGCTACGCGCATCGGTTGAACGACATCACCATACATACCCAACACACGCGCTAAATCGCCCGGCTCAACGCCGTCCAACCACGTGCGCACTGGAATCCCCACGTTGGGGTTCATGCGCATGTCCAAGGGGCCGGATTCACGCAGCGAAAAACCTCGTTCGGCGGCATCGAACTGGTGGGAACTTACGCCCAGGTCCGCCAATATACCGTCCACTGAGGCAACGTTGTGGGCGCGCAAAAAGCGCTGCAGATGTTCGAAGTTAGCCGGAATTAATGTAAACCGAGCATCCTCCGGGG
>CAYXHJ010000015.1:5461-13505 GCA_964464855.1 uncultured Owenweeksia sp.
ACAAACGCCCGTCAGGCCCCAAGCGGTCCAGAATGGCGCGCGAGTGGCCGCCGCCCCCAAAGGTCACGTCCACATAGGTCCCGTTCGGCCGAAGCGCGAGCAGGTCCATGCATTCGTTTAGCAGTACAGGGTCATGATACATGGTTCGGCCGGTCGTTCCATTGTCCCATCACTTCTTCCGCCAGCGCGCCAAAGTCAGCCTCCGACGCCTGCACCACGTTTTCGTAGGCCGCTTTGTCCCAGATTTCAAGGCCAAAAGGAGCCGAGGCAAAGACCAGCGTTTCGCCCAAACCGGCGAACGTCATGAGGTCTTTGGGTATGAGGATGCGACCGGCGTTGTCCAACTCAACGGACTTAACTCCGGCCGTAAACATGCGGATGAAGTCCGCGTGCTTTTTGACAAATCGATTCAACTGGCCCACTTGGCCCATCACAGAGTTCCATTCCTCCATGGGATAGAGCTCCAGGCACTTGCTGAATACCGAACGCTTCAACACGAAGCCCCCCTCTGCTAAAGCGGCCAACTGCTTCTTCAGCGCAGCGGGCAGCGGGGCGCGTCCTTTCGCGTCCAGCTTGCACTCGTATACTCCGATGAGGTTGACCATTTCCGAGGGGCAGAATTTGATTCAAAAGTAGGTTTCTTCTCCCACTTTTTACCACATTCTACCACTTTGTTAATAACTTTTCCCACCCGACGGTCCGCGCGTACCACTCGGTTCGTACCCGACGGCGGCGAGTAGCCGCACCGTTCTTGGATTTATGGACGCACTTGAATCCTGCTGCGGGACGATTCTGTCGACGGTTCCGATGGCGGAATGGGGTGCGGATCCGCCGGCGGTTCGGTCGGTCGGGCGCTGCGAGCTGGGCCTTGCCCAGGGTCTGTTGTGCCGCATCGGCATCGCAGACCGCTACCTCGACGTCGACCACGGCGTTGCACGCGGCGTGGCTCGGAGGAATTAATCAGTGGGGGGCGAAGGCAAGCGGGGAAAATCGAAGGCAATCGGGGGCACCTCGCCGGCAGGGCAAAAACCCATTCTAAAATCCCGCCGTATCTTTGCCGGATTAATTTCCCTGCATGGAAAAGTTTGTACAAGAAGGTGAATTTGAATACTGGGAGGAAGGAACGGGCAACCCGTTGGTCATTCTCCACGGTTTGATGGGCGACATCAGCAATTTTCACCATCAGGTTTCGTACTTCAGTCAGAACGGTTATCGCGTTCTGGTACCGCATCTTCCGTTGTACTCCCTCCCTTTGGCTACCACAGGCGTGAAGTCATTGACCAAATGGGTGAAGCAATTTGTGGACCACCTCAAATTGGAAGCGCCAGTTTTGTTGGGCAACTCGCTTGGAGGACATATAGCTTTGGTTTTCAATAAATTGTACCCAGGTGTGGCCAAGGGGATGGTCCTGTTTGGTTCTTCGGGTTTGTACGAGAGCGCCATGGGAAATACCTACCCACGTCGGGGCGATTACTCCTACATCGAAGAGCGGGTTAAAGATGTTTTTTACCAGAAACAGGTAGTCACCAAAGAGCTGGTGGACGAAGTATTTTCCATCGTCAACGACCGGATGAAGGCCATCAAGACCTTGGCCATCTCCAAAAGCGCCATTCGGCACAACATGGCGGAGGATTTGCCCACGTTCACTTTGCCCACGTGCATCATTTGGGGCCGACAAGACGCGGTTACACCGCCGGAGGTAGCAGACAAATTCAACGAGCTTTTGCCCAATTCTGAGTTGCATTGGATCGACGAATGCGGCCACGCACCCATGATGGAGCATCCGGAACAGTTCAACAAGTTGCTGAGCGCATGGCTGGAGAAAACATTCGGGGCGCCGCAGGCGACTCCCGCGGTCGGTTAAACCCGGACACCCCGAAGCGCGTGCTTCCGTCGCTTAAAGCGACGTTCCTCAAGAGCAGTTCCCGTACGGAAGAGTGCCCCCCGCCTCAACGTCCTGAATTTGCCTTCATTGGTCGTTCGAACGTCGGAAAATCTTCTTTGATAAACATGTTGGTGAACAACAAAAACTTAGCAAAAACATCCGGTCGTCCTGGGAAAACACAATTAATCAATCATTTCATAATTAATAACGAATGGTACTTGGTGGATTTACCCGGATACGGATACGCCAAGGTGAGCAAGGTGCAGCGTGAGGTTTTTTCGCGCATGATTTCCCACTACCTCCGGAACCGGGAAAACCTGGTGTGCATCTTTGTTTTAGTAGACGTTCGGCACGACCCGCAGGCTTTGGATTTGGCCTTTATGGCCCAGTTGGCGGAGTGGCAGTTGCCCTTTGCCATTGTTTTCACCAAGGCAGACAAACTCACCAAAGCAGCCCAGGTTCGGGCCGTTGAGAATTACCAGCGCAAGCTGCTGGAAACGTGGGAAGAATGCCCTCCCCATTTTTTGACCAGTGCAGAGACCGGCAAGGGGAGAGAGGCTTTGTTGGAGTACTTGGAGGGGCTTATCCCAGTTTTTGACGCTCCGCAAAATAGCGGGCAAAATCTCTGAGGTCCTCGGCCATCTCGGACTCATCCGTGGCCCGATCGTAGCTGTCCGCCATGGACAAAAGCGTTTGGTGGAAGAAACGCTTCATGTCGTCCATTTCCATGTCTTTGGTCCACAAATCAATGCGGAGCGTATCCTTGCTCCGAGCGTCCCACAGGCTGAGCATCACTGCCTTAGCCGGCTCATCGCGCACCCCACCGTCCTCAGCCGTCCAGAAGATTGTTTCGGGAACCTTGTTCTCGTCGAGCGCAATTTTCAAGTAGATATCGGACTGGTCGGCCATGATGGGGGACTTTTTCTGAATTAGGGACGGTAGCCGCTTTCGGCTAGGATTTGACGGCTGTCGGTGTTGGCAAAAAAGGAGCGCCAATCCGTTTCCGGATGGGCCAACAAGTACGAACGCACCAGGCGGTAGCCCAACCAGCGTCCTATCGTTCCGGGAATTTGTTGGTCGTAAGCGGTTTGCAGCTTGCTGAACGGTGCGGGTTGGATGAATCGACGTTCCGCATCCACGCTCGTTTCGTAGAGTAATCGACTCTGAATGAAATACTTCCACAAATCAGCTTCGTGCTCGGCGCAAAATTTCCACTGTTCCGGAGTGTAGGGAAATAAATCCGGCGCGGAAGCTTCCCCCAAACAGGCTTCTCCAAAGCAAGCAATTTTGCCCCAGTAAATCATTTGGTCCAACAGCGTGAAACTGTTTTCCGGTAGCTTTGCTTGGGCGGCGGCCAATTGCTGGAAGAGAGCGGGTACGGCAAAACGAGGTTCGCGTTGGTAGGCCAAGTAAGCGGGATCGGCAGCGTACGCCGGATGATCTGCTCCCAAGTAATGATCCAAGGCCAGAAATACGTAGCTGCTGTCCACCACCAGCGGTGGGAAAAATGCAGGGTCTAAGAAACTCACGAACGGATAGATTCGCGCGGTATGCTGCGACGCACCTCCGGGAAGCAGCGCGCGGTAGCGCGCGTATCCGGCACGAATTTGGCGCCCGAGTGCTGCCGAATCCGGGAATGCCAAGAGGGCATCTTCGTGCAGTCCGCGCAGTTCGGGGTCGTTGACCAAACGAAGAAATTGTTCGGGCGTGAGGGACTCAAAAAACGGTGCGTAGGTCTTTTGGAGTTGCGGTACTAGGGACGCAAGCTCGGCCGGTTCGGAGTCAAAAAAGTCGATGTACGCGGCATGAACGGAGGCCCGTGCCGGAACATCCTCCGCGGGCGTTAAGGCGGATTCGCTGGTGCAGGAAGCCGTGCCCGCGATCGCAAGCCAAAGCAGTACCTTTGTGGTTCTCATGGAGCACAAAGTTACGGCCTTTATCGTCGATTGGTTGCGCACCTACGCCGAACGCGCCGGCACCCGCGGTTGGGTGGTGGGCATCTCGGGCGGAGTGGATTCTGCACTCACGTCTGCCTTGTGCGCGCGCACCGGGCTGCCTACCGCTTGCGTAGAAATGCCCATTCACCAGCCGGTGGATCACGTCAATCGGGCGTGGGAACACATGCACAACCTGCAGCAAAATTTCCCAAATACGGAAACCCTGAGGGTAGACCTAACCCCAGTGTACGACGCCACTGCGGCTGCTCTGGCTGGTGAAGAGCCCACTTTTTTGGCGCTGGCCAATACGCGCTCTCGGTTGCGCATGACGGCGCTCTACGCCGTGGCGCAAACGCGGGGTGCGTTGGTCGCGGGTACGGGCAATAAAGTGGAAGATTTTGGCATCGGCTTTTTTACCAAATACGGCGACGGTGGCGTAGACCTAAGCCCCATCGCAGGGCTTACCAAAACCCAAGTATACACATTGGCGGCCCATTTAGGCGTTCCACAGTCCATCCTCCAAGCGCCTCCAACGGACGGTTTGTGGCCGGACGACCGTTCCGACGAAGACCAAATAGGCGCCACTTATCCGGAACTGGAGTGGGCCCTATCCCAACAGGAGTCGGGAACAACCAGTGAACAGCCTCATTGGACCGAACGGCAGCGCATCGTTTGGAGCATTTACCAGCGGTACCACCGGGCCAACAAACACAAAATGCAGCCCATCCCGGTGTGTGTTTTGCCGGAAGATCTCGTCCAGTTTTAAACCGCGCAAACGCTATTTTCGGGGGCCTTTGCCCGACTTTTTCCCAGGCGAGGGCAGCGGAGGCATTCCGTCCAACGAGCGTTTCTTCACCACTTCCTCCAACGGAGTACCCGTGCAGGCGTTTGGTAAAGCCGTGCCCAGCACGTGGGCCAGGGTAGGGGCTAGATCTTTCACGGCCACTTTCCGAAACACTTCCTTGGCCGGCGCACCCGCGCCAAAAAAGATCAGCGGCACGTGCGTGTCGTAGGCGTAGCCGGATCCGTGGGTGGTTCCGGTGGTGCTGTAATTCAAATGACTGGGCTTTAGGGCGTAGAAAACATGACCGCTCCGACTGTCCAACGCATTGTAGCGCAATACCTCGTCTGCGTGGGTCCCGCGCATCAGTTCTTCTCGGGTCCAAACTTGCGCCACAGCAGGGTGTTTGCGCAAGGCCGCCGCAACCGCCTCCGCATGTGCGGCGGTTTGAAACTCGGGTTTCAGGTGCACTTGGTCGTTCCCAATGTGCCGAATGCTCTGGTTGGTACCCAGATTGGCCTGCAGCTGGGCGGCAAAGTCGCCGTCGCTCCAAACGTCTGCCGCGTAACCGCGGTCGTTCAAAAACATAGGGTTGTCCGCGGCGCCGTGGTCTGCAGACAGGGTAACCAAATACCCGTCGCGTCCAAAAAGTCGGTCCAGTTCGTCCAGGAACGTCCCCAATTCACGGTCCAAACGTACGTACAGATCCTCTATTTCCACCGCGCGCGTGCCCAACTCGTGGCCCATGTAGTCCGGGGTGGAAAAACTCAGGGAAAGGACGTCTGTGGTGGTTCCCCGGCCCAATTTTTCCTTTTCCAATGCCGTGCGCCCCACTTCCAGCAGCAGGGTGTTTCCCTGCGGAACCCGACGAACCGCATCGCCGCCTCCGGCGGCATAAATGGCTGCCAAATCGTACGGAAAAGCTCGTGCTTTCTGGCCTTTGATCCCTTTTTCGTAGGCGGTGGTGTCGCCGGTGGTGGTGCGGCGCGTGCCTGTGGGCGTCAAGGTGCCCTGCATCAAGCGTTTTACTGGTTGGCCGGCGTTGAATTCCACCAACCACGCCGGTAAGGCTTCACCGTAAAACGAGCTGCTCACAAAAGATTCGGTTTGCTCGTCGTACCAAAAAGCGCCCCGAGCAAAGTGCCCACCCGGCAAAATGGCCCCGCGGTCCTTCATGCTGAAGGCATAAACACGCGATTTTCCGTTTGTAGCCAAAACCAATTCGTCCGTCCACGTGGAGGAACGCAAATTCAAAGGCGAACGCTTGCTGGAAGGGTTGGTGGTTCCCACCGGCCGTGCAGCTCCATCTTCCACGCAGTAGACCTCCCGGTCCAGTTGCGGATCAAACCAGTCGTTCGCGATGATTCCATGATGGCGCGGATCCGTGCCCGTAGCCAACGAAGCGTGCCCTGGCCCGGTGTAGGTGGGTACGTAGGTGTAGTGGCATTCGCGGTAAACCGTTCCCTCGTCCAACATCCGACGAAACCCGCCGGTAAATTGTTCGTCAAAACGATACAAGTAGTCTGCCCGCATTTGGTCCACCACCAAGTGCACCACCAAGCGTGGCTGCGCCTGAATGCCCACGGCAGCGACCAAGGCCGCCATTGCCAACCATATTTTTCCCATAAATTCAAAGGTACAAACCCTTTGTTACGACCGGGTAATTCGGCAAGGCAATCGTTGTTTACCCTTCCAGTTGTTTGCGGAATGCGTCCAATTCCGCCGTCAGATCTTCCCACTGTGCGTAGGCGTGCTCCAGAGCTTTTTGTTTGTGCTCGTAGTCCGCATAGAGCGCTGGATTTTCCGCTAAAGCCGCCTTGTATCGTTCGCTGTCCGCCAGAACCGCGTCCAGTTCCGCAAGGGCAGCCTCCAAGGCCGCAACGTGTTCCTCTGTTTTCAACAACGCTGTTTCTGCGGACTTCTTTTTGCGCTCCAACTCTTTAATTTCCTCGCGTCCCAATGCGGGTGCTGCCGGTTTCGGTTCCGTTCGGCCCGACGGCGCTTGCGCATCGCTCTTTTTGGAGGAACCGTCGCCCTTCTCCAGAGCCCGCATGGAATCCAGCTGGCGTTGCTCCAAGAAAAATTCGATACCGCCCAAATACTGCTTCGTTTTGCCTTCGCGGAATTCATACATCACGTCGCACAAGCCCGCCAAGAAATCCCGATCGTGGGAAACCACCACCAGCGCGCCGTCGTACTCCAAAAGCGCTTGTTTCAGCACGTCCTTGGCCCGCATGTCCAAGTGGTTGGTGGGTTCGTCCAGCACCAATACGTTGATGGGATTCAGCATCAGCTGACAAAGCGCCAACCGCCCGCGTTCGCCACCGGAGAGGACTTTAACTTTTTTCTCCACATCGTCGCCCACAAACATGAACCGACCCAGAAGTTTCCGCGCGTTTTTGCGCATTTCCTCCGGTGCCGCGTCTTCAATGGTGGCTAAAACGGTTCGGTCGCCGTCCAAAACCTCCGCTTGGTTCTGGGCGTAGTACCCCAGCTGCACGTTGTGGCCCCATTCAACGCTGCCCCCGTGCTCCAGGCCTTCTGCCAAGATCTTCACGAGGGTGGATTTACCTTGGCCGTTTTGGCCCACAAACCCCACCTTGCAGCCGCGAACCAATTCCAGGTCCACGCCGCGCAGTACTTTTTTGGGCCCGTAGTCCTTTGTAATTGCGTTCAATCGCGCCACCACTTTGCCCGAATGCGGCGCTGGGGGGAACGTAAACTTCATCGCTCGAGTGTCCTCTTCGTCCACCTCCAAACGATCCATTTTGTCCAGACGTTTGATCAAACTTTGCGCAAAGGCAGCCTTGCTCGCCTTCGCTCGGAAGCGTTCAATCAATTGTTCGGTTTGTTTGATCTCTTTCTCTTGGTTGGCCTTGGCTTGCGCCTGTTTTTCGCGAATCTCCGCCCGCAAATCCAAGTACTTGAAGTACGGGACGTTGAAATCGTACGCCTTGCCCAACACCAATTCCAACGTGCGGTTGGTGGCGTTGTTCAAGAAAGTACGGTCGTGGCTGACCAAAATAATGGCTTGTGGACTGTCTGCCAAAAACTTCTCCAACCACAGAATACTTTCAATGTCCAAATGGTTGGTGGGTTCGTCCAACAAAAGCAAATCGTTGGGCTGTAGCAAAATCTTCGCCAACTCCACGCGCATTTGCCAACCGCCGCTGAACGATTCGAGCGGCTTGTCAAAATCCCCCGGAGTAAAGCCCAAACCGGTGAGGACCTTTTCCAAATCGGCTTGGTAGGTGTACCCACCGCCCATTTGAAAGGCTTCTTGGTTCTTGTGAAACTCTTCAATGAGTTCCATGTAGCTGTCGGACTCGTAGTCCGTGCGTTCGGACATTTCCCGCGTTTGGCGCTCCAATTCAGCCTCCAAACGTTTGATTTCTTTAAAACTGGAAGCCGCTTCGTCCCAAACGCTGGTCCCCTTCACCG